>NZ_JAUZVL010000003.1:0-279432 GCF_031844545.1 Arthrobacter sp. AB6 | reverse complement strand
CAGGACCGCCGCAGCCAGCGCCTTCGCCGCCGCCAACTTCGCTTCCGACCGCGCCACCCCGCCCAGGACGTCCAAGGCCGCATCAACAACCCGCTGCAACGGATCATCACCGAGCACGCCGGCGTCACCGTCACCGGAAGCGGCAGGCCCGCCTTCGCCAAAACGACCGGAAGCGGAGGAACTTTCACCAAGCGCAGCCATAAACGCAGCGACAGAAGCGTCAACCGCTTCCTCCGCCTGCGCCACCGCCGCGCTCGATTCCATACCTCCATCATCGTGAGGGGGTCCGACATTATTAGGCCCTACCACCGCCTTCATGAAAATACTTTTGAATTTTTTTGCGCCATCTATTCGAGGAAGCGGCGTCCTAGCCTTTCCGGGACAAAATGCCGGTTGCAGGTGCGACGAGCTGTGGTGCCCTGCCAACGTCCCGTGCCATACTCAGCGCGTGACGGCGTCGTATTCCTTTAAGGCCGGGTTGTGGCTCTATCCCGGGGAAGCCGGTTGGCATTTCCTGACCCTGCCGGTCAACGTCGCGGACGATATCCGCGCGCGAAGCGCTGGCCACAGCAAAGCCTTCGGTTCGGTCAAAGTTACAGCGGAAATCGCCGGCCAGGCATGGCAAACCTCGCTCTTCGCGGATACCAAGACCGGCACGTACCTTTTGCCCGTCAAAAAGGACATCAGGGACAAGGCAATGATTAGCGCCGGTGACGAAGTAGCCGTCCACCTTTCCCTGCATAACCTTTGAGGCCCGGGCCGCGGCTCGGCCCGGGTGCCGCAGCCGGACTGCTAGATCTGCTTCAGCGCCTGCTCCAGGTCGCCAATCAGATCGTCCACGTCCTCCAGCCCCACCGAAAGCCGCACCACGCCGTCGCTCAAGCCAATGGCGGCCCGGCCCTCAGGTCCCATCGCCCGGTGCGTGGTGGTGGCAGGGTGCGTGATGAGCGACTTGGCGTCGCCCAGGTTGTTGGAGATGTCGATGATCCGCAGGCCGTCCAGCAGCGCAAACGCCGCCTCCTTGCCCGAGCGCCCGCCGGAGGGGGCGAGTTCCAAGGTGAGGACCGTTCCGCCGGCGCTCATCTGCTTTGCGGCCAGCTCGTACTGCGGGTGCGACTTCAGGAGCGGGTACTTCACCCAGCTGACGGCAGGCTGTTCCTCCAGCCATTCCGCGAGGCGCAGGGCTGACGCCGAGGAGTGGTTGACGCGCAGCGCCATGGTCTCGAGGCCCTTGGTCAGGACCCAGGCGTTGAACGCGGACAGCGCCGGTCCGGTGTGGCGCATCAGCTGCTTCACCGGCCCGTCAATAAACTCCTTGGTGCCCAGGATGGCGCCGCCCAGCACCCGGCCCTGGCCGTCAATGTGCTTGGTTCCCGAGTAGACAACCACGTCGGCGCCTAACTGTCCGCACCGCTGCAGCAGGGGTGTGGCAAAGACGTTGTCGACGACGACGGTGGCCCCTGCCGCATGCGCCAGGTCGCTGACCGCAGCGATGTCCACGATCTCCTGCATCGGATTGGACGGCGATTCGAAGAAGACGGCGGCGGTGGGCTGGGAGAGGGCCTCGCGCCACTGTTCCAGGTCCGGACCGTCCACGAAGACGGTCTCCACGCCCCAGCGCGGAAGGATTTCGTTGAGGATCACGAAGCAGGAGCCGAACAGCGAACGAGCCGCAACCACGCGGTCCCCGGCAGCCAGCAGCGCACCCAAGGCGGTGAACACCGCGGACATGCCGGACGCCGTCGCAAAGCACGCCTCCGTGCCTTCCAGGAGGCGGAGCCGCTCCTGGAACGTGGCCACGGAGGGGTTGCCGTAGCGCGAGTAGACAAAGCGTTCGTCCTCGCCCGTGAAGGCCCGCTCCGCAGCGGCGGCGGATTCGTATACAAAACCGGAGTTCAGGAAGACAGCCTCGCTGGTTTCCTGGAAGTTGGTGCGGTCCAGCCCGCCGCGGACGGCCTGGGTGTCGGGGCTCCAGCCGGCGGCGTCTTCGTTGAAGGTCACTAGTTCTTTCCCAGGTTGGTCGGCAGGCCGCGGTTCTTCCAGCCGTTGACGGTACGTTCTCCGTAACGGTCCGGCTCGCCCTCAAAGCCCTCCAGGACGTTGTAGGAGGTGAAGCCGGCCTGCGTGGCGGCCATTGCGGCCGCGATGGAACGCTGGCCGGAACGGCACAGGAACACCAGTTCGGTCGACTTGTCCTCGGGCGCCTGCCGGCTAAGGTCGGTGATGAAGTCAGGGTTGGGGATTCCGCCCGGGAAGGTCCACTGGATGAACAGCGGATCGTTCTCGGTGGCCTTGGTGTCAGGAATGCCGATGTGGGCCCATTCGCCCTCCGTGCGCACGTCCACCAGGATGGCGCCCTGCTCGAGCTTTTCCCAGGCCTCCTGCGGGGTCAGGTCTCCGGCGTAGCTCATGCGTGGCCCTCGCCGTCGAAGTCGAGGTCATCGCCGGTGGACTCGAGGTCGTCAACAGCGTCCGCCACGGCAGCGTCCGCGGAAGCGATGGCTGAGGGCAGGACCACCGCCTGCGCCACGATCACACTGCTGCCGTTGAAGGTTGCCGCCGGGCTGCCGTGCAGGACATAGCCTTCCGCCAGCGCGGCGGAGATCCGCTCGCAAAAGGCCCGGTCATCCGGCCCGCTGATGAGGCGGTACGACAATTTCTCTTCAGGGGCAGGTGCGTCAGACACGACGGATCTCCTTCTCTCACGCTTGCAGCTCGAATGGGTCGATATGCCGAGTGTTCACCTGAGGCACCCCGCCGCGAAAGGAGGGTTGCCGACCGGCCAGTCAGGGCTTGGCGCCGGTACTCATTACTCCCCAAGAACGTAACACTTGCCGCCCGGCCCCGCACCGCCGCCGTCGTCATGTTGCGTAACTGAAGTACCCAGGGCGCCGCAGTGGAGCCTGGCCGCCGTCCGGCATCTTCATCCAAAGTACGACGGCGGCTCCTCCTTGGGTGTCAGGGCACCGTGCGGGACCTGGGGGAGCGGCAGCATCAGTTGATGTAGCAGTAGGTGCCGCGCCCAAAAGGACGCGCCCAAAAGGAACGGCGTGGACGCCGTGCCCCAAGGCACGTGGTCCACGCCGGATTCGTTTCGACGCTGGTGCTTAGACGAGGCCGGGGTAGCTGGCCAGGATGTAGTCGGCAGCAGCGGGGCCTTTCATGCGCAGCCCTTTGCGGCCGTGCCTGATGCGGCAGTTCATGGCTATCCAGAAATCGGACTCGGGGCCGGGCTGCTGCTGGTTGATGAAGCACCAGCTGGTGTACAGGCCATAAAGGCGGTCCCGGTCGAGGGTGGCGTCGGAGGCCTGGTCAATGTAGGTGGCTTCTTTGAGAAAGAGATCGAACTGCGAATGCGCCATGACGGCTTCCCTTCGCTACGTGCGGTGGTGCCGCCGTTCGGCTACAGCAGCGGACCTCAATGCCGTGCACGGGGCATCGAGTGTTGAGAATGCCCGCGGAAATCAGGGGCTAGGTGAAATCAAGGGCTACGGGGCGGTGTCACGGCCGCATCTACAATGTAGACTTTACTCGTAGACAACCAATTCGGCAAGCGAATGGATTACCTCTTCGGGTAAGAGGGCTTGCTGCCTTCCAGGACGGAAATCATGGCCTCCCCGAAAACCCAGTCCCCCGCCGGGCCGGCCCAAAAGCAAAAGCTGAGCAGGCAGCTCGTGCTGACCAAGGCGCTCGAAGTCGTTGACGAGGAAGGTTTGGAGGCGCTGACCATGCGCCGCCTTGGCCAGGAGTTGGGCCGGGACCCAATGAGCCTTTACCGCTATGCGGAGAACCGCGCCGCACTGCTGGACGGCGTCACCGAACTGGTGCTCAACGAACTCACTATCCACCCCGAAGATCCCGATTGGAAAGCCCAGCTGCGCCGCATCGCGCACGACCTTCGGAACCTTGCGCTCCAGCACCCCAATGTGGTGCCGCTGCTCGTGACCAGGCCGCTCTCCACCCCGCTGGGGCTGCGGCCGCTGGGCACGCTCCGTCCTCTCGAACAGATCCTGTCCCTGCTGATTGGGGCAGGGTTCAGCCCGGCGGATGCCCTCCACGTCTACCGCGCTTACTACGGCTTCCTCTACGGCCACATCCTGAATGAGCTGCAGGAATTCGTTGTGGACCCGGAGGAAAACGAAGTGCTACTGCGGCTGGGACTGCACCGGTTGCCTGCCAAGGAGTTCCCGCGGCTGCGTGCGCTGGCCCCCGCCCTGGCGGACTACGAAGGATCCGCGGAACTCGACCAAGGGCTGAGTATCCTGCTCTCCGGCCTTGAAGCCCAACTGTCCCTTCAGGACGCCTAGCCAGCCGGCTAGCCCGCCGTCGGGGCAGGCGTTCCGGTCGGGTTATTCGAACGAGGCCCGCCGCTTGTCCTGTTGCCGCGTGGCCCAGACGTCCGGCCGGTTAACCTTGAAACGGCGGCCGGTCAGGGCGCGGGCTGTCAGGCGGATGTAGTTTGCCTTTTCTCCCGGCTGCCATGGCTCCAGCCCCAGTCTGTCCACGGCGTCCTTGTCCGCCTGGTCCTCGATGACCGCCGTATCGCCGCGCAGCACCACGCTCCAGGCCTCTTCGGTATGGGTATCGTAGCCGTCGATCTCCAGGGCGGCAGGCCTCTCTGCCAGGGCACTCCACAGCTTGGTGACGCCGGCGGTACGGAACGCGATGCTGCGGCGGTGCACTACGTAGTTGATCGGAAAGATCTCGGGGTGGCCGTCAACCACCAGTGCAAGGCGGCCGACAGTGTCATTGGCCAGGAGTTCCCAGCATTCGTCAAAGGTCAGGTTGTCATTCGGCTGCGTCTGCGAGTCCATGAACCACACCTTACGGCCACTTCCCCCGCCGGACCTAGGGTGCAGGGGCCGGAATCACGGGCCCCTTATTGGATGCCCGCGAACAACTCGTTCAGTTCGGCGGTCAGCTCCTTCTGGACGGACGGCGTGCCGATTTCCTTGCCGTCGATCCGGTTCACCGGCGCCAGTAAACGGACGCTGGAGATCAGCCACACGGCGTCGGCGTCCAGCAGGTCCTGCGGCTCAAGCGGGCCGTAGCCCAGTTCCCAGCCCGCAGCCTTCGCCGCGGTGAACAGCGCGCCCTGCGAGGTGCCTGCCAGGATGCCGCTGTCCAGCTGGGGTGTGATGAGGCGCTTGACGGAAGCGCCGTCGTCGGACGTTCCTGCGTGGGCCAGCAGCACGGTGGAGGTGGGCCCCTCCAGCACCCGGCCGTCGGAGGAGATGAAGATGACGTCGTCCGCGCCCTGTTTGTGGGCATGGCGCAGTGCGGCCATGTTGACCGCGTAGGACAGCGTCTTCGCGCCGAGCAGCAGCCAGGGGGCGCGCTCGGCGGCGCCGCTGTCGTAGCCACGGTCAAGGAGGATGACGTCGATTCCCGTCTCGCGCTGGCGCCGCGCCAACGCCCCGGTGGGGGACACCTGGACCCAGGCGGTGGGCGCCGCGGCGCCCTCCGCTCCGCGGGTCACTACCAGTTTGACGACGAGTTCGTCCTCGGCGGCAGAGGCGGCCGGATGCCGGGACCGGTGCTCGTTCAATGCAGTGGTGATGGCCCTGCGCCATCCGTCCTCAGCCGGGATAACCAGGTCAAGGGCGTCCGCGGAACCGGCCAGGCGGTCCAGGTGGGCCTGGATCTTCCGCACATTGCCGCCTACAGCCAGCATGGTTTCAAAGATCCCGTCCCCCCGGGTTGCGCCCTGGTCCGTGACCATGAGCTGGGGTTTGGAGGCATCGGCGAGCCGGCCGTCCGGGAACGCGGGATCGAGGAAAACGAGAACCACGGAAGCGGGAGAGGTCATGGCTCCAGCTTAGTGCGCTGCCGCAACGGATAAGCTGGGCAGAGCGCCCTGGCTGGAAACGGTCCGCCGGGAGCCCATCCTCCGGGGGTTTAATTTCGTGTTGTGGCCATTCTCGCTTGCCGGCACCGCGCCGATGTGGGTGGTGGTGCTGCTGGGCGTCGCCGATCTCCTGATCAGGGTGCTGGCTCTGGGCATCATTCCGGGAAACAGGCGTCCCACCACGGCGATGGCGTGGCTGCTGGGCATCTTCTTCGTACCGTTCTTGGGCATCCTGCTGTTCCTGCTGTTCGGCAACTTCAAGCTGTCCAGCCGCCGCCGGGCGCAGCAGGAGCAGGTGAACGACCGGGTGCGCGCCGGGATCTCCTCGCTTGCCGACGTCGAAAGCGACTACCCCGGACCTGAATGGGTGAAGTCCGCCGCGGAACTGAACCGCCGGCTCGGCTCCCTGCCCATGGTGGACGGCAACTCCGTGGACCTGATCCCCGGCTATCCGGACTCGATCCTGCAGATGACCGAGGCCGTGCGCAAGGCGAAAAAGTTTGTCAACGCCGAGTTCTACATCATGAGCACGGACCACATCACCGACGATCTCCTCACAGCGCTGGAGGAGGCGGCCGAGCGCGGCGTCGAGGTCCGCGTACTCTTCGACCACATCGGTACCCTGCGGGTCAAGGGTTACCGGAAGCTCCTGAAGCGGCTACGGGCAGGCAAGATCCAGTGGAAGCGTATGCTTCCGCTCCTGCCCATCCACGGCCAGTGGCGCAGGCCGGACCTGCGGAACCATCGCAAAATCATGGTGATCGACGGCGAGATTGCCTTCACCGGCTCGCAGAACCTGATCGAGCCCTCCTACAACAACCCCCGGCACCGCAAGGCGGGCCGCGAATGGGTGGAGCTGATGGCGCGCCTGCACGGGCCCATCGTGACCACATTGAACGTCGTCTTCGCCACCGACTGGCTCAGCGAAACCGACGAATCCCTGGAGCACCAGCTGCAGCTCCCGTCCAACCCGCACCCGGGGAACGTGACTGCACAGGTGGTGCCGAGCGGCCCGGGGTTCATCACCGAGAACAACCTTCGGCTTTTCAACACGCTCATCTACTCCGCCCAGCACCGGATCTCGATCTGCAGCCCGTACTTCGTCCCGGATGATTCGCTGCTTTATGCCATCACCACCGCCGCCCAGCGCGGCGTGGAAGTGGAGCTGTTCGTCTCCGAGAAGGGCGACCAGTTCCTGGTCCACCACGCCCAGCGCTCCTACTATGAGGCGCTGCTCGAAGCCGGCGTCCGGATCTACCTGTACAAGGCCCCGTTCGTGCTCCATGCCAAGCACTTCACCATCGACGACGAAGTGGCGGTCCTGGGCTCCAGCAACATGGACATGCGCTCCTTCTCCCTGAACCTTGAGGTGTCCGTGATGCTGCTGGGCGAGGACATCGTTACCAAGATGCGTGCAGTGGAGGATACCTACCGGGACATCTCCCACGAGCTGAGACTGGCGGACTGGCTCCAGCGGCCGCTCGCGGCACGTTACGTGGACAACGTGGCGCGGCTGACGGCAACGGTCCAGTAGCAGCCTTCAGGAATCCGGGAATTCCGTCCCCAGCGCCGAGAGCACCCCGAACGCCTTGGTCCGGATTTCGTCGTACTCCTCGTCCGGGACCGAGTCGGCGGTGATGGCGCCCCCGACGCCGAGCGTCAGTTCCGCCGTTCCGTCGCCGGGCGCGTCAACCACCAGGGTCCGGATGGCGACGGCGAGGTCCGTGGCGCCGTTCAGCGAGAAGTAGCCGATGGCGCCGGAGTAGAGCCCGCGCCCGCCACCTTCGAGCCGGTCCAGGATGGCCATGGTGCTGATCTTGGGCGCGCCGGTCATCGAGCCCGCCGGGAAGCAGGCAGCCACGGCTTCGGCCCGCGAGGATCCCCGCTTCAGCTGCGCATCGATGGTGCTGACCATCTGGTGCACCGTGGCGTAGCTTTCGATGGCGCAGAGCCTGCTGACCGTGACGGAGCCCGGGACAGCGAAATGGCTTAGGTCGTTCCGCAGCAGGTCCACAATCATGATGTTCTCGGCGCGGTCCTTCAGCGACGCCGCCAGCTCCGTGCGAAGCTGCGCGTCCTCCTGCGGGTCGGCACCCCGGCGGCGGGTGCCTTTGATGGGCTCGGCGCGCATGCCGCCGTCGGACGCTATCTTCAGGAACCGCTCGGGCGAGGTGCTGGCCACCGAGAGCCCGCCGAACGTCAGGTAACTGGCGAACGGGGCCGGATTCCTCCGGCGCAGAGCCAGGTATGCCTGCCACGGATCCATCGTGGCCGCCGAAACCTTCGCTGACAGAGTGGTGGTCAGGCAGACCTCGTACGTGTTTCCCTCGGCGATTTCGTGCTGGGCGGCAGCGATTTTCTCCCGGTACCGCCCGCCGGTATCGCGGCTGCGGAATGCAGGCGTTTCCGGAAGTACGACGCCGTTGCTGCCGCCGGCTTGGGCCGCCGCGGCCGCCTGCGCGGCGGGATGGAACGCTGCTTCGACGGCTGCGCGCCCGTCCTCCAGCCACTCGCCTGCATCCGGGGCGTCGAGCGCCAGGAGCCAGGCAGTCCCGGCAGCGTGGTCCAAAACGACGGCCCTGCCGGCGAAGATCAACGAAGCATCAGGGGTGGGTGCGGATTGATCGGAGCCGCCGGTCTCCCGTTTGAGTTCGTAGCCCAGGCAGCCCAGCCAGCCCAGGGTGAACTCGCCGGGGTAGCCGTCAGGGGTGCTGACCGCCGGGTTGCCCCAGACTGTGTCCAGCCAGCGGAAGAAGGGGCCGTCCACCGTGGCGGTGGCGCAGCCTGCCCTGAGCTCACTATGTCCGGAACGGTGCGTCATGGACTGGCCATGCATCCCGGCGTCGTCCGCCATGATGCTGAAACGGCTCCGCCCTGCCGCCCCGGAGCCCGCTTGGCCACTCGGGGAAAGCCCGGCCAAGCCCGTGTCCGAGGAGTCGAGCCAGACGGCGTTGGCCGAGGTGCCGTAGAGGGACTTGAACAGCGCTGCTGGATCCGGACTGCCGTCCAGCTGTTCAGTGCGCACGCTGAGGCCCCGGCGCGCCGAAAGTTCGGGGGACAGCGCAGGGGCAAGGGCGGGAAGGTACGGCAGGAGTTGCAGGACGTCCGCGGGGGCAGCCCCGTCCGCGCGGTTCATTACGCGTACGTCGGCATGCTGCGGGACGTCGTCGGCGCGCAGCCATTCCTCTTCCTGCGCCGCCCACTGGTCCCAGTAGGGTTCGTAGGTGCTGCCGTCGCGGTCCAGCGCCCGGGTGCGGCGGATCTCCTCCGGTGAGTCCGCCCAGATGACGGCGCTGAGCAGGGGCCGGGCCGCAGCCGCGGCGGCGCCCACTCCCTCAACGATGACAATCTCGGCCGGCAGCGTGACCCGGGAGTCGCCGTCGTAATGTTTCTCCCAGTCCCAGCTGGTCCAGGTGGCGGCCTCGCCTCGGCTCAGGGGTTCCAGCACCGTGGCAACGTAGCGGTCGATGCCGACCATCAGGCCGTTCCAGCCGGGGTAGAGGTCCTCGAGGTGGAACAGCGAAACCCGGTGGTGGGCGCGCAGACGCGCTGCCAGTTCAATGGCAAGGGTGGTCTTTCCTGCGCCCGAGCGGCCGTCGATGGCAATGATGACGGGGGCTGGGCTCATGGATTAGAGAGTACCGTCATCCCTGCCGCGCTTTCATCCGGGGGTTTTTCTTGTTGATGACAAAGGTCCTCCCGCGCCGCCGGACAACCTGTGCGCCGGGGATCCTTTTCAGTGCGCGGAGTGAATTCCGTACCTTCATGCCGTGCTCCTTGTTTGGTGGTGGTGCAATGCCAGTTCTTCGTCGGTGAGCTGGCAGGACATCAGCAGGTTCCCGAATTCCCCTGCGTCAAGGTCCTCGCCTGTCGCTGCGATGACAGAGGAGGCCGGGGCGCCGTAGCCGGCCGCCTGGTTTCCCGCCCTGGGTGCGGCATCGCCCTCTGGCCAGGCACCGAGGTTCTCCAGCCACACGCGGGGGCCGATGCCCTGGATCCCTATCCGGCAGGCCGGGGCGGAAGCTATCCACAGCTGGCCGCGCAGGAGGCAGCATCCCTCTGCCAGAGCTGCCAGTGCGTCCCGGAACCGCCCGGGGTGCAGCGGCCGCTCGATGCGGTGGAACACCGTGGCAAACGGCGACTCCGTGCTGCGGGCCGGGGAACCGGGCGGGTGCGCGTGTCCGGGTGCTGTCCTGGCCACCGCGTCGGCGTAGCGGTGCAGTCCCTGCCGGACTGCTGCCGCATCACGGGCCACCTCCGCGTGCGGAGCGAGTTCACGGAGCAGGTGCAGCCCGCGTTCGCGGCCAAGTGGATCCGGCGGCACAATGTCCGGCTCGGTGAGCAACACGGTATCCGCGAAGGCGAGTTCGCCCACCAGGAATTCGCCCGGCGTCCGCTCGTCTTCCGGTGCGGGAGTGAAGCCTGATTCAAACAAGGTGTGGGCATCCCAAATCTGGTCTTCCAAAGCATCCGGGGAACACGCGAGGAGCACGGTACCCACGGTGGCTGCGCGGGTGGGGCCGCGCCGCAGTGCGGACACCGCGGCTGATGCGGGGACGGCAGGCGGCAGGCCGATGATAATGGGGGCCTTGCTGTGCCGGAGCAGCCGTTCGATGCTGGGGACAAGATCCAGCCGGACCGCGCAGCTGAGGCAGCCGTGTTCCAGCATGGTCTCTTCGCGTTCCAGGAGGATCCGGCCGCTGAATATGCGTCGGACCACGAGCCCGTCCTCCATGAGGTCATGAAGGACCACCAGGCTGCCGGGATGGGCTGCCGCAAGGTCTTCGCACGCCTGCTGCCGGCAGAGTGCATCAAGGGAACTGATGACGGTGAGGTTCATGCTGTCCAACTTAGTTGAGAATGGTTCTCAACTACAAATGGAGGGTCAGCCTTTGGCTGCCTGCCGTCGTCGCGCCTTTTTGCTCCGCCTGGCTGTCCCGCCCTGCCTGCCTAAGCCTGCTGGAGCTCGGCGTTCCGGACGGCGGCCACTTTGATGTAATCCACCAGTCCGGGAAGTGCGGCGTGTATCTGATGCCAGACGGTGTCGAAATCGGCATGGCCGCCGTACCAGGGGTCTTCGATGCCCTGGTCAAGAAGGTCTTTCTCCGCCAGTTGCGGGTCGAAGCTGCGCAGCATCCGGATCTTGTCCCGGGCCTCCTGGCCCGGGGCGGACTCGCTCAACCAGGCGTGGTGGTCGATGTCGAGTGCCAGGATCAGGTCCCGTTCGCGGAACCATTTCGGCTGCCACTGGCGGGCAATGTGCCGGTTGGAGGTAAGTTGCGTCGTTGCCAGCCGCCTGGCCGCCCGCGGGTCTATGGGCCGTCCGGCCTCGTATCCGGTTGTTCCCGCGGAGTCCACCGTGACCAGGCCACCCAGCCCTGCGTGGCCCAGGGCCGCGGCGAGCATCAACTCGGCCATGGGGGACCGGCAGATGTTCCCGGTGCAGACGGCGATCACGCGGTATGGGCTCGACGGTGAGTTCATGATGCTAAGCATGCGCGCTATTTGCTCCTGTTGGCTAGCGGGTGATTCACAATGCTTGACTGGTTTGTAAAGATTCTGGACTTTTCGGTCAGATGCCCTTCCCTGGACCGGCCGGAGCGCGCCGCCTCTCAGTGGAGGAAGGCCAGCAAGATGCCCACGGCCACGAACAGCACCCCGAAGGACCGGTTGAGGACAAGTTGGCCGCGGGCGCTGTGGGTGAACCGCTCAAAGGACCGGGCCGCGGCGGCGAAGAAGAACCACATCACCAGGATGTCAATGGCGACGATGGTTGCCGTCAGTACGGCGTACTGCGCCAGGAGGGGCTGCTCCGGCCGAATGAACTGGGGCATGAAGGCGAGGAAGAAAATGATGGCCTTCGGGTTCAGCAGATTCACCCAGAACCCGCGCCGGAAGATGGACCAGGCGGGCTCGTTCCGAAGGCCGGCAATCTTCTCCTGTTCGAGGTCCGGCTTGCTGAGGAACTGCCGGATGCCCAGGTACACCAGGTAGGCGGCGCCCGAATAGCGGATCACGTTGAAGGCGACGGGCGAGCTGGCAACGAGCACCCCCACGCCAAGGGCAACGATCACCACGTGGATCACCAGTGCTGCCTGCTGGCCGAGGATTCCCCACATGGAACGCCGAAACCCGGCATTGAGCGAGTTGCTCATGGTATTGATGGCTCCGGCGCCGGGGGTGAAGCTGATCAGGACGCCGGCGCCCGCCAGGGCGAGCCAAAGGGAGAATTGCACCAGTCAATCCTACGTGTGCCCGCCATGGCTGCCTGGCGGATGGGCGGGCCCTACGCCCGCGCGATTACCTCGCCGTTGGGGATCAGGAACCAGCCGTCGTCGGTGGATCCCCAGCGGTGCCAGCCCGCGGAAATCCTTGCCAGGTCCGCCGGGTTGGCGAAGCCGTACTCCAGTGCCTGCTCCGCGAACGCCGAGTGCAGCACGCGTTCGCCCCAGACCCGGGCTTGCCACCGGCGCTGCTGGCCGGTGGCGTAGAGCCAGTTGCTGCTGGAGGGCGCGACGTCGGTGAAGCCGGCGGCCTGCGCCCAGCTGACAAGGCGCCGCCCGGCGTCGGGTTCTGCCCCGTTCCTGCGGGCGATGCGCTGGTACAGCTCCATCCACTCGTCGAGCTCCGGGATGGCGGGGTACCAGCTCATGCCGTGGAAGTCGGCGTCGCGCACGGCAACGATGCCGCCGGGCTTGGCCACCCGCCGCATCTCACGCAGCGCCTCCACGGGGTCTGTGAGGTGCTGAAGCACCTGGTGGGCGTGGACGACGTCGAAAGTCTCGTCCTCGAAGTCCAGATCGTAGATATTGCCGGCCACGAACTCGACGTTCGGCACCTCGCGCTCCATGGCGAGGGCCTTGGCCTGCGCGATGATGTCCGGTGAACGGTCCAGGCCGGTCACTTTTCCCGGCGCCACCAGGGCGGCGAAGTCGCACGTGATGGTGCCCGGGCCGCAGCCGACGTCGAGCACGTTGCAGCCGGGCGTGAGGTGCGGCAGGACGAACGCTGCCGAATTCTCGGCTGTCCTGGCGGCATGGGCGCGGACCACCGATTCGTGGTGGCCGTGCGTGTAAACGTCGTCTTCAGGCTGCTGCGCACTCATAACCAAACGCTACCCCCAACTAGGTAGCGCTAAGTGTCGTTTTGGCCCCTCAAAACGACACTTAGCGCTACCTAGTTGGGTGGGGCGGCGGTGTCCGATTGGCCTGCGGACGATTCTTCCCGCGCAGCAACCGTGGCTTCCACCATGGCGGTCATGAAACGGCTGACAGTCTCCAGTTCCTCCGGAGTGAACGCGGCCATGGCAGTTCCCAAGTGGCGCGCCAGCGGGGCGAATATGGTGCCGCCGTCCTGGAAGGCCTTGGGGGTCATCTTCAGCTGGACCTGCCGGCGGTCCGGGCCAAGCCGTTCGCGGGTCACGTGACCCGAATTGTCCAGCCGGTCGATCAGGGCTGTGGTGGCGGGCGAGCTCAGGTGCAGTTCCTTGCGCAGGAGCCCGGGCGTCACCACGTTCCCCTTCGCCGTGTGGCGCATGATCGCGGCCAGGGCATTGAGGTCCGTGCGGTGCATGTCCTTCCGCCCGCCTGCTGCATCCACGTACCGGTTGGCTTCCAACGTGAACTCCTGCAGGAGCAGGACCAGCGGGTGCGGTCCCGCGGGCGGGCCGGAGGGAGGTCCCTGCAAGGCCGGGCCGGTATTGCCTGCCATGTCCACCTCCTGAGTTTAGGGCGCCGGTGCACGGCGCCGGCGCTCGGCCGTTGGCCGTCCGTCCTGACGGATATTACTTGAGCCCGGCCGGCATGGAGGTGCGGGCGGGAACGAGAAAAGCTAGCCAACCACTTATCTCTATCATGGAGATAATCTAAGATGGAAGCAATCTATCCGCATCCCTCCCCTGGAAGGCATGAAATGAGAACCGCTTCAACCAGCAAGGAACGTGTCCCGTTCTGGTTGCGCTGGCTGCTTCCCGTGATCCTGGTGCTGACATGGCTGGCGCTGGCGGGGGTCGGAGGCCCAACATTCGGGCGGCTCGAAGAGGTCTCCTCCAACGACCAGGCCTCCTTCCTTCCGGCAGGCGCCGAGGCCACTGAGGCGCAGGACCGGCAGGCCAAATTCCGTGACTCGGATGAGGTTCCGGGCGTCGTCGTGATCGAAAGCAGCGAGGCCTTCACCCCGGTCCAGCTGGGGGAGGTTGCGGGACTGCGGGCGGAACTTGAGGAGCTGCAGCTCGGCGGCGCGGTAATCGGACCCATCCCCTCCGAGGACGGCAAAGCCGTCCAGTTCATCGCGTCCATCGATTCCTCGGCCGACGTCACGGAAGCCGTGCAGGAGTTGCGGGACACCATAGCCGAGAGGGCCCCGGCGGGCATGCAGGCCTTCGTGACCGGCCCGGCCGGGCTTGCGGCGGACCTCACTGCCGCGTTCGCCGGAATCGACGGCATCCTCCTGCTGGTGGCCCTGGCTGCGGTGTTCGTGATCCTGCTGGTGGTGTACCGCTCCCTCCTGCTGCCCGTCATGGTGCTCCTGACGTCCGTCTTTGCGCTGTGTGCCGCCATCCTGCTGGTGTTCGGCATGGCGAAGGCCGGATGGATCCAGCTGAACGGCCAGAGCCAGGGCATCCTGTCCATCCTTGTCATCGGCGCCGCCACGGATTATGCCCTGCTGTACGTGGCGCGGTTCCGCGAAGCCTTGACCCACACCACCAACCGCACTGCCGCGGTCCTGACCGCGTGGAAAGCGTCTTTCGAGCCCATCCTGGCCTCCGGCGCAACGGTGATCATCGCCCTGCTGTGCCTGCTCTTTTCCGACCTCAACTCCAACAAGGCGCTGGGTCCCGTGGCCGCAGCCGGCATCCTCTGTTCGCTGTTTGCCGCGCTGACGCTGCTCCCTGCCCTGATGGCGTTGCTGGGCCGGGCTGCCTTCTGGCCCTTCCGTCCCAAGCTGCTCCCCGCGGACCAGCGCGAACCCGAGCTGGTCACCGGGCTGGAAGGCCAGAAGGGCCTGTGGCGTGCCACCGGGTCCCTGGTCTCCCGGCGGCCCCGCCTGGTGTGGATCGCCTCGGTCCTGCTGCTCGTGGTTGCCTCGGCCGGCGTCCTGCAGCTCAAGGCCAACGGCGTTCCACAAACCGACGTCATCCTCACGGCATCCAACGCCGTTGACGGCCAGGATGCTTTGGCGCGGCATTTCGACGCCGGCAGCGGCAGCCCCGCCGTCGTGGTTGCGGACCAAGGCAAGGCGCAGGAAGTACTGGACACCGTGAAAGCGGCCGACGGCGTGGGCGAGGCTTATCTCCTTGCCCAGGGTTCCGTGCCCATCACCGGAGCCCCCGGCGCTCCCAGCGCACCGGACGTCCGCGACGGGAAAGTGCTCATCAACGCCACCCTCAACTCCGCCGCGGACTCCCTTGAAGCGGAGGAAGCGGTCAAGGCGCTGCGCGCGGACGTCAAGGCCGTGGACCCCGATGCGCTGGTGGGCGGCGTAACGGCGACGGCGCTGGATACCAACACCACCGCACAGCGGGACCTGGTGATCATCATCCCGGTGGTCCTGGTGGTGATCCTCTTCATCCTGATGCTGCTGCTCCGCTCCATCCTGGCGCCGGTGCTGCTGGTGCTCTCGGTGGTGCTGTCCTACGCCGCGGCCATGGGCGTTTCCGCGTTTGTTTTCAACAACATCCTTGGCTTCCCGGGGGCAGATGCCACAGTTCCGCTGTTCGGTTTTGTGTTCCTGGTTGCCCTTGGCGTTGACTACAACATCTTCCTGATGAGCAGGGTCCGGGAGGAGTCCCTGAAGCACGGCACCCGGCCCGGCATCCTTCGCGGGCTGGGCGTCACCGGCGGCGTCATCACCTCCGCCGGGGTGGTCCTGGCGGCCACGTTCGCCGCGCTGGGCGTCATTCCGATCATGTTCCTGGTGCAGCTGGCCTTTATCGTGGCGTTCGGGGTGCTGCTGGACACTGTCCTGGTCCGGTCGCTGCTGGTTCCGGCGCTCGCCTACGACATCGGGCCCCGCATCTGGTGGCCGGGCAGACCGGGGCGGCCGGAACCGGATGCGGCCATCCAGCAGGAAGCCGGCGGCAGCCCCGAGCCCGTGGTGGAGGGTGCAGGCCGCCGCTAAACGCCGGACCCGGCCCGTGCCGTGTCCCCTGAAGCCCCTGCGCCGCGGCCCTGTTGGCTAAAAGGCCCGCTCGATAGACTGCAAATGCGCCCGTATGGACGCGGAATCTCAAGGGAGAGAAGTCATCATGACGGAACATCACGCCGATGAGCAGCCCCGCAAGGGCAATACAGCGCCGGGCCTGGAAGGCGAAGGCGGGCAGTATGTGGATGGCGACTACGGCGATGCCGGCACTGTGGGGGACGCCGCCGTGAACCGTGAGGACGGCGAATATGAGGACGGCGATTATGGGGGCGCCGGTACTGTGGGCACGGCGCACGAAGCTGACACCATCCGCGAAGGGCTCACCGACGGGCAGGTGAACACCACTGCTGAGGAGCGGGGGCCCCTGCACGGACGCCCGGACGGCGACAGGTAACACGGCTGCAAAAGCAGCGCGGCGGCAGGTTCTCCAGGAGCGAAACGGGGAACCGCCGTCGTCCGCATTTAAGGTCCGGAAACCGCGCCATTGGGCGGGAGTGGGGGCCTTTGCCGCTGCCCCCAGGCTAGAAGTTGAGTGCAGTACGCTCAACTTCGGATTGACATCATCTGTGCGCTGAGTAAAGTTGAGTGCAGAACGCTCAATCAGTGGGCGCCAACCAGTTTCCAAGGAAAGAAGGAAGCAACTCATGTCACGTGCAGTAGGTATTGACCTCGGAACCACCAACTCCGTCGTCTCCGTTCTCGAAGGTGGCGAGCCCACCGTTATTGCCAACGCCGAGGGCGGCCGCACCACGCCGTCCGTCGTTGCATTCTCCAAGTCCGGTGAAGTCCTGGTGGGAGAGATCGCCAAGCGCCAGGCCGTCAACAACATCGAGCGCACTATCGCCTCGGTCAAGCGCCACATGGGCACCGACTGGACCAAGTCCATCGATGACAAGAAGTACACCCCGCAGGAAATTTCCGCGCGTATCCTCATGAAGCTGAAGAACGACGCCGAGTCCTACCTGGGTGAAAAGGTCACCGACGCCGTCATCACCGTCCCGGCCTACTTCAACGACGCCGAGCGCCAGGCAACCAAGGAAGCCGGCGAAATCGCGGGCATGAACGTGCTGCGCATCGTCAACGAGCCCACCGCCGCGGCGCTGGCCTACGGCCTGGACAAGGGCAAGGAAGACGAACTCATCCTGGTCTTCGACCTCGGCGGCGGCACCTTCGACGTCTCCCTGCTGGAAGTCGGCAAGGACGAGGACAACTTCTCCACCATCCAGGTCCGCGCCACGGCCGGTGACAACCGCCTCGGCGGCGACGACTGGGACCAGCGCGTTGTTGACTACCTGCTGAACCAGCTCAAGGTCAAGGGCATCGACCTGTCCAAGGACAAGATCGCCCTGCAGCGCCTCCGTGAAGCGGCTGAGCAGGCCAAGAAGGAGCTTTCCTCCTCCACCAGCACCAACGTCTCCCTCCAGTACCTGTCCGTCACCCCCGACGGCCCGGTCCACCTGGACGAGCAGCTGACCCGCGCCAAGTTCCAGGACCTCACCAAGGACCTGCTGGAGCGCACCAAGAAGCCGTTCCACGACGTGATCAAGGAAGCCGGCATCAAGCTCTCCGATATCGACCACATCGTGCTGGTGGGCGGTTCCACGCGTATGCCCGCCGTTTACGAGCTCGTCAAGGAACTCGCCGGCGGCAAGGAACCCAACAAGGGCGTGAACCCGGATGAGGTTGTGGCTGTTGGCGCAGCACTCCAGGCCGGCGTGCTGAAGGGTGAGCGCAAGGACGTCCTGCTGATCGACGTCACTCCGCTGTCCCTCGGCATCGAAACCAAGGGTGGCGTGATGACGCACCTGATCGAGCGCAACACCGCCATTCCCACCAAGCGGTCCGAGACCTTCACCACTGCCGACGACAACCAGCCGTCGGTGGCCATCCAGGTCTTCCAGGGTGAGCGCGAATTCACCCGCGACAACAAGCCGCTGGGCACGTTCGAGCTGACCGGCATCGCCCCGGCCCCGCGCGGCATCCCGCAGATCGAGGTCACCTTCGACATCGACGCCAACGGTATTGTCCACGTCTCCGCGAAGGACAAGGGCACCGGCAAGGAACAGTCCATGACCATCACGGGCGGCACCGCGCTCTCCAAGGAAGACATCGACCGCATGGTCCGTGACGCCGAGGAGCACGCAGCCGAGGACAAGGCCCGCCGCGAGGCAACCGACACCCGCAACACTGCCGAGCAGCTCGCGTACTCGGTGGACAAGCTCATCGCGGACAACGCCGACAAGCTGCCTGAAGAGGTCAAGACCGAGGTCCAGGCCGACGTCGACAGCCTCAAGAAGGCACTTGAAGGTACCGACGACGCTGCCGTGAAGGCCGCCTTCGAGAAGCTGCAGGCTTCCCAGGGCAAGCTGGGCGAGGCCATCTACGCCCAGGCGGGTTCCCCCGACGGCGCTACCGGTGCTGCCGGCGCGGAAGGTGCTTCGGCAGGGGCCAAGGCAGGCTCTGCGTCCGATGAGGACATTGTCGACGCCGAGATCATCGACGAAGACGAAGCGAAGAAGTAGCCATGCCCCATCACGGTAACGAGGAAGAGCACACTTCCGCAGGCCATGAGAACACGGACCAGCGGGGCGACAGCCGTGAGCCGGTCATCCGGGACAACCGCAAGGTTGACCCGGTGACCGGGCAGGCCCGGCATCCCGAGGGCGGCCATGCCGCCGCTGCCAAGGATTCCGACGGCGATGCGCTCGCCCAGGCTGAGGAGATCCTCAACGGGGTGGAGGTGCCGGCCGAGGAGTCCGTGGCCCAGGGCGCTGGTTCTGCAGGCTCAACGGCTGAGGCCGCCGAGCTAAGGAACGACCTCCTCCGCCTGCAGGCCGAGTACGTCAACTACCGCAAGCGCGTTGAACGCGACCGCGCGGTGGCCGGGGAAATGGCCGTCATCGGCGTCCTGAACTCCCTGCTGCCGGTCCTGGACGACGTGGATGCGGCCCGCCAGCACGGCGACCTCGTTGACGGTCCGTTCGCCGCGATCGCCGCCAAGCTGGAGAACGCGCTGAAGACGTACGGCCTGGTTCGGATCGACGAGACCGGCGTGGAGTTCGATCCCACGATCCACGAGGCCCTGATCCAGCAGCCCGGCGAGGACATCGAGGTTGACACCGTCAGCCAGGTGCTCCGCTCCGGCTACAAGTCAGGCGAACGCGTCCTCCGGGCCGCGCAGGTGATCGTGGCCGTTCCGGCCTAGCATTACTCCCATCGGGATGACAGTTCGCGGCAGTGGTTCGACAGAACATTGGCGCGAACTGTCATCTCGGCACAGATTCTTGAAAGGAAACGCCATTGGCTAGCCAGGATTGGGTGGACAAGGACTTTTACAAGATCCTTGGTGTTGCCAAGGACGCTTCCGACGCCGATATCAAGAAGGCCTATCGGAAGCTGGCCCGGCAGCACCACCCTGATACGAACGCGGGGAACACGGCTTCCGAGAAGAAGTTCAAGGACATCTCCGAGGCTTACTCGGTGCTTTCGGACCCCGACGAGCGCCAGCAGTACGACGCCATCCGGGCCATGGGCGGCGGCGCGCGCTTTGCTCCGGGCGGTGCCGGAGCGGGCAACGGCGGCTTCGAGGACATGTTCGGCGGCCTGTTCACGGGCAACACCGGCCGGCATGCCGGCGGCTTCAACCCTTCCGCCGGCGGCATTCCGCCGGAGTTCGCCGATCTGTTCGGCGGCGGCTTTGGCCAGACCGGGTTCCAGCGGACGCCCCAGAAGGGTGCGGACCGCACGGCCTCCACGAGCATTTCCTTTGCCGGTTCCATTCGCGGCACCACCATTGGCCTGCGGGAACCGAGCGGTGAAGTCATTGACGTCCGGGTGCCCGCCGGCATCAAGGACGGCCAAAAGGTCCGGGTCCGGGGCAAGGGCCAGCCCGGTTCTGCCGGATACGGGGACCTGGTGGTGTCCGTCTCGGTCCAGCCGCACCCCTTCTACACGCGCGACGGCGACAACCTCCGCATCCATGTCCCAGTCACCTTCCCCGAGGCTGCGTTGGGAGCGGACATCGAGGTGCCCACCATCGACGGCGAAAAGGTACGGGTCCGCGTGCCGGCCGGGACGCCGTCGGGCCGTACGTTGCGGGTCAAGGGCAAAGGCGTGAAGACGCCGAAGGGGACCGGCGACCTGCTGGTGACCATCGACGTCGCCGTTCCCAAGAACCTGAACAAAGAAGCCGAATCGGCGGTCAAGGCGTTTGCCGAGGCCACGGCGGGAGCCGATGTCCGTGAGGGCCTGGCCGCCAAGGCCCGGTTGTAGCAGGGAGGTGTGCAGTGGACGTCAGTGCTGACCAGCCCATTTTCGTGATTTCGGTGGCGGCTGAGCTTGCGGACATGCACCCCCAGACGCTGCGGCAGTACGACCGCCTGGGTATCGTCTCGCCCAGCCGCGCTCCCGGAAAGTCCCGCCGCTATTCCCAGCGGGACGTGACCATGCTGCGTGAAGTGCAGCGGCTGTCCCAGGAGGGCGTGTCGCTGGAAGGGATCAAGCGGATCCTGGAACTCGAGAACCAGGTGGCCGCCCTGCAGGGCCGGATCGCGGAGCTGACCGAGGAACTCGGCCGGCGCCGGCAGCCCCTGGACGCACGGATCTTCGCGGCCGGCGCGGCCGGCGACGTGGTGAGCCTGGCACGGGGCCAGCGCCCGCGCCCCCGCTCGCAGGCCGTGGTGCTCTGGCGGCCCCGTTCCCTCGGCACTTAGCTGCTCGCGGCAGGCCGGACCTAAGTACCGCGCCCCCGGTGCCGGCCGGAATTAGAGTACTCACTACTCGTGACCCCGGAGCCCCCGGAAACTTCAATGGAACCACTGCTGGATCAGCAGCAGTGGTTCCAAGGATTCTGGGGGTTTTCCATGCGTGGTTCCGCTTTTAGCAGCCCTGCCCGCGGGGGGCACCGATGAGCCCGGGGATGGAGTCGGTGGCAGCGTTCAGCGGCTCGCTTCCGGGCCAACTGCTGCTCGCCTTCGGGCAGACGATTGTGGTGGTGTGCGTCTGCTTCGACATGGTGCGCGCGCTGTCCGTCCCGAGGTCCCACCGGCGCTACCTGGCAAGCACCGTCTTCCGGACCCTGGCGGTGCCGTCCATCATCGTCAACGGACTGACCGTCCTGATCGCACTGGTGCTGGCGTCCTGGATCGATGTGGTGATGGGGATGTTCGTGCTGATGGCCATCATCTTCCGCCTGCACCACGACAAGGACGAGGACAACTGGTGGAAGGGCAAGGGCAAGAAACTTGCCCGCTGGGCGCGCCGCCAGCTCTCCGGCCGGACCGCCGTCGCCCCCGCAATGGGGTAACAGGCGTCGCCTTAGTCCCGCCGATGATCTGAGCGGCGCATCCGTACGGCCACCAGGATGCCGGACGCTGCGGTGATCGCGGCGACGGCGCCCACGGCGGCCGGGATGCCGTAAGCGTCGGCGAGAATGCCGGAGAGCAGGGCGCCCACCGCGAAGCCGGCGTCGCGCCAGAGCCGGTAGATTCCCACTGAACGCGCACGCCAGAGGGGATGGGCGACGTCGCCGATCGCCGCGAGCAGGGTGGGGTAGACCATCGCCGTGCCCGCGCCGAGCAGGATGGCAGCGGCAAGCCAGGTACCGAAGTCATGTCCTACGGCCACCATGGCCAGTGCTGCGGCCTGGACCAGCATGCCCCCGGCGATCAGCGGCTTGCGGCCGATCCGGTCCGAGAGTGGGCCTGTGACCATCTGCCCCGCACCCCACACGGCGGGATACACCGCGGCCAGGATGCCGATGCGCTCAAGGCCCAGCCCGGCCGCGGCGAACAGGACCGGGAACAGCCCCCATGCCAGTCCGTCATTGAGGTTGTTCACCATGCCGGCCTGGCTCACTGATGACAGCGATTTGTCGCGGAAGCTGGTGAGGGTGAAGATTTGGCGGGTGCTGAGGGTGCCATGCGTTCCGGCATGGACAGGGATGTGGCTGGCGGCCTCGGATTTGGCGTGGTGGTGGGTTTCCCGCACGCACAGTACGGTCAGCCCGAGGCCGATGGCGATGAACGCCGCGCCCAGCAGGAATGGTCCGGGCCGCAGCCCGTACGTGGAGGCGATGAAGCCGGTGGCCAGCGCTGTCCCGGCAACCCCGAGGTAGCCGGCCGCCTCGTTCAGTCCCATGGCAAGGCCCCGGCGTTCCGGGCCCACAAGGTCCATTTTCATCATGACGGTGGTGGACCAGGTGAGGCCCTGGCTGATGCCGAGGACCACATTGGCTGCCACGATCAGGCTCCAGGAGTCCGCGAAGATCAGGAGGAACGGGACGGGAAGGGCAACAAGCCAGCCGGCGACGAGCACCGGCTTGCGCCCGAAGCGGTCCGAGAGGGTCCCGGCGAAGTAGTTGGTGGCCGCTTTGGCCACGCCGAACGCCAAAATGTAGGTCAGGGCGCTCGTGTAGAGGTCCAGCCCAAAGACCTCTTTGGCCAGGATCGGCAACACCGTCCGCTCCTGGCCAAGGGTGCCGCCCACCAGCGCGTTGACTGCCACAAGCAGCAGGAACTGCGCCAGGTTCTGGCGCAGTCCCAATGCGATCACTGTCATTCCTGCTTTGCTTAATTGCTGGACACGGATTCCCGTGCCTGCTTCCAGGCGCTCCAGCCGGCGTAGCTGCCGTCCAGTTCGACGACGTCGTACCCGGCGCGGCGCAGCGCGCTGGCCGCGACCGAGTTGCGTACCCCGCTCTGGCAGTAGGTCACGATGGTGCCGTTGGCGGGAAGTTCATCCAGGTGCCACATGGCCCGGCCGCCGCTGAGCTGGTGCGATCCGGGGATGTGTCCCGCAGTGTGCTCGGTCTTGTTGCGGACGTCCAGGACCATCGCGGCGTCGAAGTCCTTGAGTTCCTCGGGCTGGATGAGCTTCGGGACCGCGGTGGGGAGGCCTTCGAGGCTGGTGACGTAGCCGGCGACGTTGTCGATGCCGACGCGCACCAGGTGGTCCCACATGTCCTGGGCAGTGTCCTGGTCCGATGCCAGCAGCACCAACGGGTTCTTGTCGGTTTCCGGGTTGACCACCCAGGCGCCGTAGCTGGCCACTGACTTACCGGCAGGGACGTTCAGGGAACGTGCCACCGTGCCTTCATGGACTTCGCTGTTGGGGCGGGTGTCAATGAAGGTCAGGGTGTCCTCTGCCAGGCCTGCAGCCACGATGCCGGGCGCGAGTCGGGGCAGCGGTGCGCGTTCTCCCATGACGGCCGGGCCCTCGCGGTTTTCGCGCTTCATGCGGCCGAAGTATGCGTGGGCGTCCGGCTGGCCATCGAGGAGTTCGTCGATGAAGCCCTGCTCGTCGTTGGCGGCGAGGTAGGGGCCCCACCAGGCGTAGAGGCGTTCGTAGCCCACTGTGGAGGACGGGATGGCGCCTAGCGCCTTGCCGCAGGCGCTGCCGGCACCGTGGGCAGGGTGGACCTGGACATAGTCCGGCAGGGTCAGGAACTTGTCCCGGAGGCTGGTGAAGAGCTGCTTCGCCCCCACGAAGCGGGTGTCGACGCCGCCGGCGGCCTCGTCGAGCAGGTCGGGACGCCCCAGGTCGCCGGAGAAGACAAAATCCCCGGAGAGCAGGTAGCCCGGCTGGTCGCTGAACGCGCCGTCCGTCACCAGGAAGGAGAGATGCTCCGGAGTGTGTCCGGGGGTGTGCAGCGCCTTGATGCTGATGTTCCCGAGGGTGATCGTGTCGCCGTCGAACAGGCGCTCGCCGTCGAATGCGTACTGCCAGTCCGGGCCGCCCTCGCCGGAGACATAAATGGTTGCCCCGGTGGCGGCGGCCAGTTCACGGGTGCCGGAAAGGTAGTCCGCGTGGATGTGGGTTTCGGTGACGGCCACGATCTTCATGCCGTTCTTCCTGGCGAGGTCCTGGTACACCGCGATGTCGCGGCGGCCGTCGACAACAACGGCTTCGCCCTTTGCCTGGCAGCCGATCAGGTAGCTGGCCTGGGCGAGGTCTTCATCGTAAATACGCTCGATAAGCATCTGTTGCTCTCCTTCGTGAAAGGGGTGGGGCGGTCTCTGGTATCAATAATAATACCCCCTGGGGTATACCGCAAGCATGCTGCTGCCTGTCAGGAACGGCGTGGCGGCGGTGAGTGGGCGACGGGGCGGCCGCTGTGTACCACTCGGTGATTCCGCCGGAGACGTTCACGGTGCTGTATCGGCGTTCGGCGAGCATGGTGCGCCACGGTGGCGCCGCAGTCCGTGCCTCCGGCTGGCTGTTGGGCTGCATCCGCGCGAAGCTTGTCCCTGCCCGGCTTCCTTACTTCCTGGATGACTTCTTCGAGGCCGGTGGCGTTGAGGGCTCCCGGCTGGGAGAAGACGAGTGTCCTGTCCTTGAAGGCCATCAGGGATCTCAGCGAAGCTCTGCTCCGTGACGTCGATGGTAGCCATGGTCTTTCGTGTCCTTTCGGGCTTTTTGTTGTGGCGGTTCTTGGCGGGGTGCAGGAGTCAGGTGGTGGGCAGGCCGGCGCGGGTCCAAGCGACCATGCCGCCGGCCATGGTGTCGGCGGTGAAGCCGGCGCCGTTAAGGGCATCGGCGACGCGGGCTGAACGGTTGCCGCTCCGGCAGACCACTATGACGGGGACGGCAGGGTCCAATTCGGACAGGCGTGCCTGCAGCTGGCCCATGGG
Organism: Arthrobacter sp. AB6; assembly: GCF_031844545.1. NCBI lineage: Bacteria > Bacillati > Actinomycetota > Actinomycetes > Micrococcales > Micrococcaceae > Arthrobacter > Arthrobacter sp. AB6. The sequence continues at coordinate 254,811 of NZ_JAUZVL010000003.1, read as the reverse complement.
GATGTGCAGGGCGCCGGGGATCATGCCTTCCTCGACCTCGAAGTCCTCGCGGACATCAAGGATGCGGGCGGTGGATAGACGTTGTTCGGCGTCGGTGACGGTGATTTCAGCCATGGGATTCTCCTTCGAAATGGTGTGGGCTGTTGTTCCTGTTGATGCCGGCGGTGCCGGCCTGCAGCCGGTCCAGCGGGATGAGGCCCATGGGGTTCTCCTTGGCTGGTGGTGGCGGGTTCAGGCGGGTGAGGGGACGTTGCTGCGCTTGCTGCTCCGGTTGCGCAGTGGGCAGGAGCTGATGAAGAACCAGCAGACGCCGGCGGTGGCGGCGGTAAGGGCGGCTATCCCGGCGGCGAGGAACCACCGCAGGTCGGCAGGGGCCTGCTGGACAAGGACGAAGGTCCCCATGGCCAGGACGAACCAGCCGAAAGCCTTGCGCAGCGCAGTTTCGGGGATGCGTGCGGCGAGCCTGGAGCCGGCAAGGGTGCCCACGATTGCCGCGGCGGTCACGCCGAGGGTGATGCCCCAGTCGAGCTGCACCGTGGTGAGGTATCCGGCGAGCCCGGCGAAGGACTTCATGGCGATGACCACCAGGGAGGTGCCCACGGCAACCGACATCGGCAGGCCGCCCAGGAGCGCAAGCGCCGGGACCACAAGGAATCCGCCGCCCGCGCCCACCAGGCCGGTCACGAGCCCGACGATGGCCCCGTCCAGCAGCACCCTGCCAAGGGGAAGCTCATGCTTCACTGGTGCCGCGCCGTCGTCGTTCTTCTTCCTGCCGCGAAGCATGGCCGCTGAGGTGGCCACCATCATGATGGCGAACGCGATGAGCAGGACCTGGCCCGGGATATGGCCCCCGAGCAGGCCGCCGACGAAGGCGCCGGCCATGCCGGCCGTGCCGAAAATCAGGCCGGTCCGCCACATCACCCTGCCGCCGCGGGCGTGGCTGAACACGCTGACCGCGGACGTGACGCCGACGACGAACAGCGAGGCTGCGATGGCTTCCTTGGCCTCAAACCCGGCCACGTACACCAGGATCGGGACTGTCAGGATCGATCCGCCGCCGCCCAGGATACCGAGCGAGAGCCCGATTACCACTGACAAGGCAAGGACCAGGAGGAGGGTGACGGTCATGAGGCCTTTGCCTCCTCGTTTCCAGCGGCGGGAGAGTTGGCGACGGGGAGGGTCAGAATGGCGCTTTCGCGCGTGGGTTCCTTGGCGGCCTTGTTCCACGGCATCGCCGAGAGGGCCTGGCCCATGGCGCAGGTGTTGGTGGCCGCCGAAAACGTGAGGCCGGTGCCGATGGCGCCGGCGAGCATGCGGATCTTCGGGGAGACGAACCTGCCGCCGGCCAGGCCCAGGACCACGAGGGACCCTGCGGCGAGGCGGACCTGGCGCTCCAGGTCCCAGCGGTCCTTGCCCTTGACGACGTCCCCGCCGGCGGCGGCGAAGCCGGGCGCCCCGCCGGTCAGGACATAGGCGCCGTCGATCCCCGACTTGCCCAGCCGTTGCCGTGCCTGCTCGGCTCGCGCTCCGGACTGGCATACCAGGACCACGCGGGAGCCCAGGCGGGCGGCGAGCTCGTCGCTGTGCTCGGACAACAGTGGCAGGGGCACGTTGTATGAGCCCCGGATGTGCATCGACTCGAATTCTGCGGCGGAGCGCACGTCGATCACGACGAGGTCCTGGTGCTGTTCGATCCAGGTGCGCAGGGTCTCGGGAGCAAGGGCGGTAGCCGCCGGTGCCGTGGAAGGGGAAGTCATTGCTGGCCTCTCGTCGGGGGAAGTTGAATACCCCACCGAGTATTACAGATACCCCCTGGGGTACGCAAAACACCCCGAGGGGTATATAGTTGGAGGCAAGAACCCCACCCACGGAGACCTCATGGAACTCGACTCGACTGAACTGGCCCCAGTGGTCAACCGCCTCAAGCGCGCCCAGGGCCAGCTTGCCGCTGTTACGCGGATGCTGGAGGAGGGCAGGGACTGCAAGGACATCGTCACGCAGCTCGCCGCCGTATCGAAGGCGCTGGACAGGGCAGGCTTCGCGATCATCGCCAGCGGCCTGGAGCAGTGCATCGTCCGCGAGGACGCCACCATGGACAGGAAAGAGCTGGAGAAGCTTTTCCTCTCCCTCGCCTAGGCAGGCGGAACAACAGACCCCGCGCCGGGGGCAGATCCCCCAAACTGTCCCCGGCGCGGCCCTTTGCGTTAAGTCAGTAGCTGGCCGGAGTGTCGCCGCCGCCCGGCTTAATGTATTGCGCGGCGAGGGCTTCGGAACCTCTTGCGAGGAGGGCGACGTCGGCGCCCACCAGGATGAAGTCCGCCCCGTTGTCCAGGTAGTGCTTTGCGGTGTCCGGGTTGAAGGCGTTGACGCCGGCCGGCGTCCCGGCGCCCTTGGCGGCGGCAAGGCAGTGTTCGACGGCGGCGCGCACCTCGGGGTGTTCCTGCTGTCCCAGCAGGCCCATGGAGGCGGCGAGGTCGGACGGGCCCACGAAGATGGCGTCCACGCCGTCGACCGCCAGGATGTTTTCCACGACGGCTACCGCGGCTTCGGATTCGATCTGGACGGTGACGCTGATGGTCTCGCCGGCCCTGGCGAGGTATTCCGGCACCCGGTTCCAGCGGGCCGCCCTGGCCAGCGCCGAACCGACCCCGCGGACGCCCTGCGGCGGGTAGCGGGTTGCGGCCACGGCGGCTTCCGCTTCAGCGGCCGAGTTGACCATGGGGATGAGCAGGTTCTGCACGCCCAGGTCCAGGTACTGTTTGATCACCACGGTGTCGTTGACCGGCGGCCGGACCACGGTGTGGACCGGGTAGCCGTGGGTGGCCTGGAGCTGGGCAAGGATGGATTCGAGCCCGTTGGGGCTGTGCTCGGCATCCACCAGGAGCCAGTCCAGGCCGGACCCGGCGCATAGTTCGGCTATGAGCGGACTGCCGGAGCACACCCACATCCCGGCGAGGGGCCGGTCGGCGGCGGCCAAAGCGGACCGGAAGGTGTCGGTTATTCGAAGCGGCATGTGACACTCCCCAGGGGTCCGTAGTCGGCGTGGACAGTATCTCCCTTGTACACCCAGAGCGGGCGGGTGAAGGAGCCGGCCAGGATGATGTCGCCGGCGTTCAGTGCATCCCCGTGCGCGGCGATTTTGTTTGCCAGCCAGTGCACCCCGTTGGCGGGGTGGTCGAGGACGCCGGCTGCGACGCCGGTCTCCTCCACTGTCTGGTTTTTGTAGAGGATCGCGGAGACCCAGCGGAGGTCCACGGCGTCGGGCTTCACCGGACGGCCGCCCACCACCATCGCACCCATGGCCGCGTTGTCCGCGATGGTGTCCACGATGGTCCGGCCCTCCATCTCGATCCGGGAGTCCAGGATTTCGAGGGCCGGAACCACGTAATCGGTGGCGTTCAGGACATCGAAGATGGTGCAGCCAGGGCCTTTCAGCCCCTCCTTGAGGACAAAAGCGAGCTCGACTTCCACCCGCGGGTGGGTGTATTGGTCCCACTCCACGGAGCAGCCGGTTTCCAGCACCATGTCGTCAAAGATGGCGCCGTAATCAGGTTCGGTAATGCCGGTGGCATCCTGCATTGCCTTGGACGTGAGGCCGATCTTTCGCCCCACCAGGGTCCGGCCGGCCTCCTCGTTCCGGCGCCGCCACAACTGCTGCACGGCGTATGAGTCCTCCACCGTCATCTCCGGGTACCGGGCTGTCAGGCGCGGCACGGGTTTCCGGTTGCGGCCGGCTTCGAGCAGTTCATCGGCAATGGCCTCGATCGTCCTGTCATCCAGCATGACCTAGACCTGCGCCCCCAGCTTGAAGCCGGTCCGGTCACCTTCGGGGGAGCCGGCCTTCCGGGTGTAGGAGAAGCCGTCGGCGCCCACGGTGACGGCCATTTCGCTCTTCTCTTCACGGACGACGACCGGCTGCGGGTTTCCGTCCAGGTCCAGGACCAGGGAGGCCTCGGTGTACCAGGACGGGACCACGGGGTTGCCCCACCAGTCGCGGCGCTGGTTGTCGTGGACGTCCCAGGTGATGGTGGGGTTGTCAGGGTCGCCGGTGTAGTAGTCCTGGGTGTAGATCTCTACGCGGTGGCCGTCCGGGTCCAGGATGTAGAGGTAAAACGCGTTGGACACTCCGTGCCGGCCGGGACCGCGTTCGATCCGGTCGCTGATGCGCAGGGCGCCCATCTTGTCGCAGATCTGGATGATGTTGTGCTTCTCGTGCGTGGCGAACGCGATGTGGTGCATGCGCGGGCCATTGCCGCCGGTGAGCGCGGTGTCGTGCACGGTCTGCTTGCGGTGCATCCACGCAGCGTACGTGACGCCGTCGGAATCCTGTATGTCCTCCGAGACGCGGAAGCCCAGGTCTTCAAGGTATTTGCGGCCGCGCGGGACGTCAGGGGTGACCTGGTTGAAGTGGTCCAGGCGGACCAGTTCCCCGGCGGAGTAGAGGTCGTAGCGCTGGGTGAGGCGCTCCACGTGCTCCACGTCGTAGAAGAACTCGTAGGGGAAGCCCAGCGGGTCCTCCACGCGGACGGAGTCGCCGATGCCCTTGGTGAAGCCTTCCTTGCGGCGCTCCGTCCGGCAGCCCAGTTCCTTGTAGTAGGCCTCCGCGGCGTCCACCTCGGCGGGGGACTTCACCCGGTAGGCGAAAGCGGCGACGGCGGCGATGGGTCCCTTGCGGAGCACCAGGTTGTGGTGGATGAACTCCTCGAGCGTGCGCAGGTAGATGGCGTTTTCATCTTCCTCGGTGACGTGCAGGCCGAGCATGTCCACGTAGAACGCGCGGGATTTGGCGAGGTCGGTGACCACGATTTCCATGTAGGCGCAGCGGACGATGTCCGGTGCCGGGACGCTGGGGGTGGGGATGGGGCCGGTGAAGGGGTTGCTCATGATGGTCTCTCTTCGTTGAAAGGGGTCTGGAAGCGCTGCTAGGCGCCGAATTTAGGGGTGTGGACACTGCCGAGGGTGATGTGGACGGCCTGCTGGTCCGTGTAGAAGTCGATGGAGCGGTAGCCGCCCTCGTGGCCCAGGCCCGAGGCCTTGACGCCGCCGAACGGGGTCCGGAGGTCGCGGACGTTGTGGCTGTTCAGCCAGACCATGCCGGCTTCGACGTTCTGCGCGAAGTTGTGGGCGCGGGTGAGGTTCTGGGTCCAGATGTAGGCGGCGAGGCCGTACTTGGTGTTGTTCGCCAGGGCGAGGGCTTCGTCGTCGTTCTCGAACGGCGTGATGGCCACTACGGGACCGAAGATTTCCTCCTGGAAGATCCGGGCGTCGGGTGCGACGTCGGCGAACACGGTGGGGGCGATGTAGTTGCCTTCGGGCAGGTGATCGGGGCGGCCGCCGCCTGCCAGGAGCCGGCCCTCGGACTTGCCGATCTCCACGTAGGAGGCCACCTTCTCGTAGTGTTCGGGGTGGACCAGGGCGCCAACCTGGGTCATGGGATCGTGCGGATCGCCCACCACGATGTTCCTGGCGCGGGCGGCGTACTTCTCGCAGAACTGGTCATAGATGCTCCGCTCCACCAGGATGCGCGAGCCTGCGGTGCAGCGTTCGCCGTTGAGTGAGAACACGCCGAACAGGGCGGAGTCGATCGCGGCGTCCATGTCGGCGTCGGCGAAGACCACGCAGGGTGACTTGCCGCCGAGCTCCATGGACAGGCCCTTAAGGTTGGCGGCGGCGTTCCGGAAGATGGTCTGGCCCGTGGTGGTCTCGCCGGTGAAGGAGATCAGCGGGACATCAGGGTGCTTGACCAGGGCGTCGCCGGCTTCCTCGCCGAGGCCGTTGACCAGGTTGAACACGCCGTCGGGAAGTCCTGCGTCCTTGAAGATGGTGGCCCAGAGCGAGGCCGAGAGCGGGGTGAACTCGGCGGGCTTCAGGACCACGGTGTTGCCGGTGGCCAGCGCCGGGGCAAGCTTCCAGGACTCGAGCATGAAGGGGGTGTTCCAGGGCGTGATCAGGCCCGCCACGCCGATCGGCTTGCGGTTCACGTAGTTGATCTGCGAGCCGGGGACCTTCATGGCGTCGTCGAACTGGGCCACGATCAGGTCCGCGAAGAAGCGGAAGTTCTCGGCTGCGCGGAGGGCCTGGCCCTTGGCCTGGGTGATGGGAAGGCCAGTGTCGAAGGTTTCCAGTTCGGCGAGCCGGGATTCCTGGGCCTCGACGGCGTCCGCGATCCTGTTCAGGATGCGGGCGCGTTCGCGGGGCTTCATCTTCGGCCACGGGCCGTTGGTGAACGCTTCCCGGGCTGCGGCAACAGCGAGGTCGATGTCCTCCTTCTGGCCGGCAGCGGCGGTGGCGTAGTTGGTGTTGGAGACCGGGTCCAGGACGTCGAAGGTCTTCCCGGAGACCGAGTCAACGAACTGGCCGTTGATGTAGTGCTGGATGGAGGTGGGAAGGTCCTGCGGCACGTAATGGCTGGTGGTCACGGGAGCGGTAAACGTCATCGTTCTTTTCCTTCGTGGTAGGGCAACGCGGGGTCACTTCCGGCCCGATCGGGGCCGTTTATTGGGTGTTTAGTGACCCCGCGTTGCTGGTTGTGGGGGTGGCCTGGGCGAGGTAGGCGTCCAGCGTGGCGGAGCGGTGCAGGCGGGCGGCCTTCTCGATGGAATCGGCGTCTGCTCCGGATTCGATGAGCTGCAGCAGCCCTTCGTGCTCGTCCACGGATTCGCGGGCACGGCCGGGGACAAAGCGGAACGTGGAGGACCGCAGTGCTGCCAGCCGGTTCCAGCCGCGGTGCACCAGGTCCAGGATGTGCGGGTTGGGGCAGTGCTCGAACAGGACGCTGTGGAAGTCCTGGTTGAGCCGGGTGAAGCGGACGGGGTCAAAATGCTCGAGGCACTCGCGCATCTCCTCATTCACGGCACGGGCACGTGCGATGTCCGCGTCACCAATGAGTGGTGCGGACAGTGCGGTGGCGGCACCTTCCACGATGCTCAGGGTCTGCATGGTGTAGAGGTATTCAGTGGGGTCGATCCCGGCCACGGTGGCGCCCACGTTGCGTTCGAACGTCACCAGTCCTTCGGCCTCGAGCCGTCGGATGGCTTCCCGGACCGGGACTACGCTGAACCCGAGGTCCTTGGCGATGCTGCCGAGCACCAGCCGGTACCCGGGAGAGTAGGTTCCCTCCACAATCCGGGCCTTCACTGCGTCGTAGGCCTGTTGGGACTTGCTGCCGGCGGCCAGGGCTGTTTCAGTCATTGCTCCTGCCCGCTTTCCAGTCCTCGTACCGTGCCTGCCACTGGGCGTTCATGGGGTAGAGGCCGTCAACGCTGTGGCCCTGCTTCACCATCTCGAAGATGAAGGCTTCTTCCTGTTCCTGCCGAATGCAGTCCTCGACGAGTTCCCCGGCGATGGCCGGCGGGATCACCAGGATGCCGTCGGAGTCGGCCACGATGATGTCGCCGGGCTGCACTGTCGTACCGCCGCAGGCGATGGTGATGTCCGTGTCCCACGGAACGTGGCGGCGGCCCAGCACAGCCGGATGCGGATTCGCGAAATAGGTGGGCATGTCCAGCCCGGCCACGGCGGCGTAGTCCCTGACGCCGCCGTCCGTGATGATCGCCGCGGCGCCCCGGACCTGCGCGCGCAGGGCCAGGATGTCACCCACCGTCCCGGTGCCCTTTTCACCGCGGGCCTCCATGACCAGGATTTCGCCCTCATTCACGGAGTCGATGGCGCGCTTCTGCGCGTTGAACCCGCCGCCGTGGGACTTGAACAGGTCCTCCCGGTTAGGGACGTAGCGCAGGGTCCGGGCCAGCCCGACGACGCGCCGGTCCGGGCGGGTGGCCTGCAGCCCGTCGATGCTGACGTTGTTAAGGCCGCGCTTGCGCAGCTGCGACGACAGGGTGGCCGTGGCGACGCTTTCGAGTTTTGCCTTCAGTCCGGGGGAGAGAGAGGGCTCGACGGCGGCCGTCACCTCAGCGGGAAGTCCGGCCGCTTCGCGCGAACCCCATGCCTCCTCCCGCTGCACGTCATCAACCTTCGGCCCGGCACCAAAGTCGGCGAACGGCGTCGTGCCTTCCTCCACCCTGGTGACCAGGCGGCCCGTGGTGAGCTCACCGGCGGAGACTTCCACTTCCAGCACGTCCCCGGGCCTGGCCACGGAGGCGCCGGCGGGGGTGCCCGTGAGGATGATGTCCCCTTCCTCGAGGGTGAGCAGCTGGGAGAGGTCGGCCACCAGGCGGGCGAACGGGAAAAGCAGTTCCTCCGTGGTGTCGTCCTGGACGAGCTGGCCGTTGTGCCAAGTGCGGATGCGCAGCCGGGCGGGGTCGACGGCGTCTGCCGGGATCAGTGCCGGGCCCACGGGGGTGAAACCGTCGCCGCCCTTGGACCGGAGGTTCGAGCCTTTGTCCGCGTAGCGGAGGTCGTAGACGCCGAGGTCGTTGCTGGCAGTCACGGCAGCCACATGGCTCCACGCGTCCTCGAGCCCTACGCGGCGGGCGGCCTTGCCGATGACCAGGGCGATCTCCCCTTCATAGCCCAGGAGCTCGCAGCCGGCAGGCCGCTCCACGGTGCTGCCGCTCAACGAGAGCGACGACGACGGCTTGAGGAAGTACGACGGCTGGGCCGGGGTGCGTCCACGCTGCGCGGCGCGGCTGGGGTAGTTGATGTGCACCGCGATCACCTTGCGTGCCGCTGCAAGGGTGTCCCCGCTGACCTGCTCCAAAGCGTCTCCTCATCAAGTACAAAATCGTATACGATCACTATCACCCTGGCGCTGGCGTTCGTCAACCCCCTTCTCCGGCCGAATCAGGCATCCCTTGTAGTCCCCGTCATAGGTGGCGTACTGTGGTGCTCGATCGCAGTGGTTTCTTATATGGAACCCGAAATTCTATTATCGAACAGCTACGGCAGCTGAGCCGCCACACAATGAAGTGAGGAATCCCGTGCAGTTTCACCACCACGGTTACGTGTCCGGAGACCCTCGGGTCAAGCCCGCGGCAGGCGTGGGCATTGACCGCCCTGCTGACCTTCCGGACGAAGTGGACGTGCTGATTGTGGGCACCGGACCTGCCGGCATGCTCGCAGCCGCGCAACTGTCCCAGTTCCCGAATGTCACCACGCGCATCATCGAGCGCCGCGCGGGCAGGCTTCCCATCGGCCAGGCTGATGGGATCCAGGCCCGGAGCGTGGAGACCTTCCAGGCCTTTGGCTTCGCCGAGCGGATCACCGCCGAGGCGTACCGGATCACCGAGATGGCGTTCTGGAAGCCGGATCCCGCGGACCGCTCCCGCATTGTGCGCAGCGCCCGGGCGGTGGACGACGAAACGGGCATCAGCGAGTTCCCGCACCTGATCGTCAACCAGGCCCGCGTGCTGGACTATTTTGCCGAGGTCGCGGCGAATTCCCCCACCCGACTGACCCCGGACTACGGCTACGAATTCCGCAGCCTGGTGGTCGAAGACGAGGGGGAGTACCCCGTGCGGGCAACCCTGCTCCGCACCTCGGGCCCGGACGAGGGCAAGGAACGCACGGTCCGCGCCAAATATGTCATCGGCGCGGATGGCGCCAGGAGCAAGGTCCGGGAAGCGATCGGCTGCCACCTGGCCGGAGACACCGCCAACCACGCCTGGGGTGTCATGGATGTCCTGGCGGTCACGGACTTCCCCGATATCCGCACCAAATGCGCCATCCAGGGCGAAAAGGGCAGCATCCTGCTGATCCCCCGCGAGGGGGGTTTCCTCTTCCGGATGTATGTGGACCTCGGCGAAGTGGACCCCAGCACCAAGCACGCCGTCCGCAGCACCACCATCGAGCAGATCATCCACAAGGCCAACGAGATTCTCCATCCCTACACGCTGGACGTCCGCGACGTCGCCTGGCACAGCGTGTACGAGGTGGGGCACCGGCTGACGGACAGGTTCGACGACGTCCTTCCGGAGGAGCGCGGTACCCGGACCCCGCGGGTTTTCATTGCCGGCGACGCCTGCCACACGCACAGCGCCAAGGCGGGCCAGGGGATGAACGTCTCGATGCAGGACGGTTTCAACCTGGCGTGGAAGCTGGGGCACGTGCTCGAAGGCCGCAGCCCGGAGGCGCTGCTCTCCACCTATTCGGAGGAGCGGCAGGTGGTGGCGAAGAACCTCATCGACTTCGACAAAGAGTGGTCCGCCATGATGGCGAAGAAGCCCGAGGAGTTCGCCCACCCCTCGGACCTGGAGGACTTCTATGTGCGTACCGCCGAGTTCCCTGCCGGGTTCATGACCGAGTACGCCCCCTCGATGCTCGTTGCGCCCGCTGCCCACCAGGCCCTCGCCACGGGCTTTCCCGTGGGCAAACGCTTCAAATCGGCGCCGGTGGTCCGGGTCAGCGACACCAACCCGATGCACCTGGGCCACCATGCAACCGCGGACGGCCGGTGGCGGATCTACGTTTTCGCCGACGCGGCACCGGCAGGCGGGCACTCAGGTGTGGCGGACTTCGCCGAGTGGCTGGCGAACTCGCCGCAGTCACCGCTGGCCGCGACGCCGTCGGACGCTGATCCCGACGCCTGGTTCGACGTGAAGGTGGTCTACCAGCAGCCCCACACGGACCTCGACATCAACGCGGTGCCGGCGGTGTTCAAGCCGCAGGTGGGCCCGTTCAAGCTGACCGACTACGAGAAGGTGTACGGCACCGATCCCAAGGCGGACATCTTCGAGCTGCGGGGCCTGGACCGCGGCGGCGTGGTGGTGGTGGTCCGCCCGGACCAGTACGTGGCCAACGTCCTGCCACTCACGGCGACGGCGGAGCTGGCAGAGTTCTTCGACGGTCTCCTGAAGCCGCGCCATGCAGCGGGTCAGCCGCTGACGGTCTGAGCAGTCCTGTAGTCCGCGGCGGAGTAGACGCCCAGGATCCGCACCTCGGTGGTGAAGAAGTCCAGTTCCTCGAGGGCCAGCTTCAACGGCAGGTCCCCGGGGTGGCCTTCGACGTCGGCCATGAACATGGTGGCCGCGAATTCGTTGCCCACCATGTAGCTTTCCAGCCGGGTCATGTTCACGCCGTTGGTGGCGAAGCCGCCCAGCGCCTTGTACAGGGCCGAGGGGACGTTGCGGACACGGAACACAAAGCTGGTGACTGCCGGTCCGGGAAGCTCATCCCGCGCCGGCAGCTCCTTTTCCCGGGCCAGGACCACGAAGCGCGTGGTGTTGGAGGGATCGTCCTCAACCCGGGAAGCCAGCACCTCCAGGCCATAGATCTGCGCGGCGAGCGGGGGAGCAAGGGACAGCTTGCGCGGATCGTTCCACTCGGCCACTTCCCGGGCGGAACCCGCGGTGTCGCCGGCGATGACGGGCTTGAGGCCGTGCTCGCGGATGAGCTTGCGGCACTGGCCCAGGGCGTGGATGTGGCTGTGCACCTCGGTGGCACCTTCGATGGTGCTGCCCGGGATGCCCAGCAGGTCGAAGTGGATGGGCAGGAAGAACTCGCCGACGATCTGCAGGTTGGACTGCGGCAGCAGGATGTGGATGTCCGCCACCCGGCCGGCGATGGAGTTCTCGATGGGGATCATGGCCAGCTCGGCCTCGCCGCTGGACACGAGTTCAAACGCGTCCTCAAAGCTCGCGCACGGCACGCTTTCCATGTCGGGGAACATCTGCTTGCACGCGATATTGGAGTTGGCGCCGGGCTCACCCTGGTACGCAATCTTCTGGGCCATGATCCGTATGGTTTCACGCCCCGCCCCCGCCCGCCCAACTGGGTAGCGCTAAGTGTCGTTTTGGGCGGCCAAAACGACACTTAGCGCTACCTAGTTGGGATGGGACGGGCTAAACGGGAGTGACGCGCAGCCAGAGGTACTGGCGGGGGAGGAGCGTAATTCCCTCGTCCAGCTGCAGCGCGGCTTCGGAGAGAAGGTCGACGGCGGCAGGGGAGTATCCGGAGAATGTTTCGGCGGGCAGGGCCTGGGGGTGGTCGCTGAAGTTGGCCAGGGCCAGGACCCGTGTTTCACCCGCGGCACCGGGCCGCTGGTAGGCAAGGACGGAACGGTTGTTGGTGGCAAAATCGACCAGCCGGGTACCGGCCAGTTCAGGCGTGGCCGCCCGGACCTCGATCATCCGCTTCAAGCCGGCGTACACCGCGCCCGCGGGGGTGGACGGGTCGTGGCGGAGGGCGTACTGGCCCGCCGGGTAGTGGGGCCGGTGCACCCAGCGGCTGTCGGCGTCGTGCCCTTCCTCTTCTGCATACCCGTAGTCGTTGACCTGCCCCACCTCGTCCCCCAGGTACAGGAGCGGGATGCCGCCGGTGCTGAAGGCCATCGAGTGGGCAAGGAGGATCCGCTCCACCGCCTCGGCCGGGTCCACCTCCATGCCGCACAGGGACGCCGTGGTACCTGAAATCCGGCAGTCGCCGGTCTTGGGATTGTCCTGGAACGGGACGCCGCGGGCGAAGCTGCCGGGGAAGCGGTTGACGTAGAAGGAGTTCAGGAAACGTCGGTGGTCGAAGCCGTTGATGCCCAGCTCTGCCGCGTCCTCGTCGGCGAAGGTCCAGCCGATGTCGTCGTGGCTGCGCACGTAATTGACCCAGGAGGTGCCGTCCGGGATGTTGTGCCGCCGCTTCAGGGCCTGTGCCAGCAGCGAGACGTCCCGGGTGGCCAGGGATTCCCAGATCAGCGCCATCTGGAGCGGATTGTAGGACAGCTGGCACTCGGCCGGATCGATGTAGAGGGCCACCTCGTCCGGATGCACGATTGCCTCGGACTTGAACAGCAGCGACGGCGCGGCCAGCCGGCAGACGGCATTGAAGGCCTGGAGGAGGATGTGGGCCTCGGGCAGGTTTTCGCAAGGGGTGCCCAGCTGCTTCCAGATGAACGCCACGGCATCCATGCGCAGGATGTCCACGCCCTGGTTGGCCAGGAAGAGCATCTCCCCGGCCATGGCCCGGAAGACGTCCGGGTTGGAATAGTTCAGGTCCCATTGGTAGGTGTGGAAGGTTGCCCAGACCCAGCGGCCGTCCTCCATCCGGATGAAGGACCCCGGGTGGTTTTCCGGGAAGATTTCTCGGACGTTCTGCTCGAAGGCGTCCGGCATGGTGCGGTCCGGGAAGATCCAGTAGTAGTCGCTGTATTCCGGATCCCCCGAAGCCGCCTTGCGGGCCCACTCGTGTTCGTCGCTCGTGTGGTTGAAGATGAAGTCCACCACCAGGCTGATGCCGTGGGCGCGGAACTCGGAGGCAAGCTCACGAAGCTGTTCCATGGTGCCCAGTTTCGGGTTGACCTGGCGGTAGCTGGAGACTGCGTAGCCGCCGTCGGAGTGCGGCTCGGGCGCCAGGAACAGCGGCATGAGGTGCAGGTAGGTGAGGCCCAGCTCCTTGAAGTACGGGATGTGGCTGCGCAGCCCCTCCAGGCTTTCTGCGTACCGGTCCACATAGCAGACGCCGCCGAGCATGTTGTTGGACAGGAACCAGCCGCCGTTGGCCTCCCGTTCGGCGTCCAGGGCCTTCAGCTCGGCCCGGCGTTCCTCCCACGAACGCGCACCCTGGACCACCAAAGCGGCCAGCTGGTCCTGCCAGTCCGGCCGGGATCCGTACAGCGTGCTGAAGAGGCGGCACAGGTCCGGGAAGTGCGCGTCGAACCGCTGCTGAAAGGCGCGATCGGGGGCGGTGCCCGCCTGCGCGAGGGCATCGACGACGTGCTGCCGCACTGTTTCGTCCACACTGGCGAATTCCTCCATGGCCCAGACCCCTTCCGGTGTGCCGGCGGATCCGGCATGCAAAACCTGTACGGAAGTATTCCACGGTGCGGCTGCCGCGGCGCGCCGGCGGGGTGAAACTAGGAGCGGCCGACGGCGGGTTCCCCGGTTTTGCGCGCGGCGACGGTTACCTCGGGGCCTGGCACCAGTGCCGGGGTAGTCATCCCCGAGTTGAACCCGCTGGCACCGGCTATGGGAAAACCCGCAGCTGTGTTGCCAGGTTCCCAGACCGGCAGCAGGCTGCAGCCAGCCTTAGCTGAACCAGTCCCGGGCCGGGTTGGTGACCTCCGGGGCCGAGCGGTGCACGCCGGGGCGGGCCGCCCACTTCACGCCGTTGGCCAGGACCCGCTTGACCTGCGGGTGGTGGTACACCGGGTACTCCTGGTCGCCGGGGCTGAAGTAGAAGATGCGTCCCTTGCCCCGGGTGAACGTGACGCCGGAACGGAACACCTCGCCGCCCGCGAAGGAGCTGATGAAGATGAGGTCGTCCGGCTCCGGGATATCGAACAGCTCGCCGTACATCTCCTGCTCCGGGATGACGATGGGGCTGTCCACGCCTTCGGCGATGGGGTGCGAGGGCTTCACGGTCCACACGAGCTCTCGCTCGCCGTCGTTCCGCCAGGCGAGCGAGCAGCTGGTGCCCAGCAGCCTGGTGAACACCTTGGCGAAGTGCCCCGAGTGGAGCACGATCAGGCCCATGCCGCCCAAGACGTGCCGGTGGACGCGTTCGACGACGGCATCGCTCACCTCATGATGGGCCATGTGTCCCCACCACAGCAGGACGTCCGTCTCCGCGAGCACCTCCTCGTCAAGGCCATGCTGATCATCGGTGGCCAGGACCGCCGTCGTTATGTCTGCCTCGGGGTAGAAGGAACGGAGTCCCGCGGCGATGGCGCCATGGATGCCCTCAGGGTAGATCTCCCCGATGTGGGATGGCTCGTTGATGGCCTCGTGGACACCTTCGTTCCACACCCGGATCCTCAGTTTGCCGTTCATTAGAGCCGAACCTCCCTCTGCTCCAGCGCTGACTTGTAGCACGCGTCGATGATCTGGGCCCGGTAGAGCGCCAGCGAGCCGTCGTGCTCTGCCCAGGTTGCCCCGCCGCCGCGGACTGCCGATATAAAGTCTTCCACCACTGCATCGTGGGCGCGGCCGGGCAGTACCGGCGGGACGTAGTCGGCGCTTTCGCCGTCCTTGTCCGTGAACACCCGCAGCTGGCCCACAGGCGGGAAAGGCGCGCCCTGCACCTTGAGCTCCGCGCCGCCGTCGGTTCCGTAAACCGTGAAGTCCAGGAGGTCGTCCGTTTCCCGGTAGGTGGCCCAGCTCGCCTCGATCACCAGGGTTCCGCCGCCCTCGAGCCGGAGGAACGCCGAGGCGAAGTCCTCCACGTCGAACGCGTGGCTGGATGCCAGGGCGGAGTAGGCGCTGCCGCCGCCGCGCCCGTGCGGGCCCAGCTCGGAGTGGGTGGCGGCGGAGACTGCCACAACTTTCGGTTCGCCCAGCAGGTGCAGTGCGTAGTCCAGGGCGTGGACGCCGATGTCCGCGAGCGGTCCGCCGCCGGCAAGTTCCGGGTTGGTGAACCAGCTGCCCAGGGTAGGGATGCCGGAGCGGCGCAGCCACGATGCCTTGGCGTAGTACGGCCGGCCAAGCCCGCCCGCATCGATGACGCCCTTCAGCGCCTGGATGTCGCCGCGGCGGCGGTGGTTGAAGGCGACGTCCAGGACGCGCCCGGCCTTGCGGGCAGCGTCCACCATGGCTTGGCCTTCGACGGCGTTGCGGGCGATGGGCTTCTCACTCAGGACGTGGATTCCCCGTTCCAGGGCGGCGACGGTGATGGGGGCGTGCAGGAAGGTTGGCACTGCCACGCTGACGGCGTCGAGTCCGCCGTGGTCCAGCATGTCTTTCCAGTCCGCGAATCCGTTCGGAATGGCGTATTCGGCCTGCAGCGAGTCGCGGAGTTCCTGCTCCATGCCGGCAAGCGAAACGATGCTGACGCCGTCAAGGGAGTGGTAGGCCTTCAGGTGCTGCTGGCCGGCCCAGCCGATGCCTACCACGCCCACCCTCAGTTCGGCGGGCCGTGGTTCTTCGCGGGATGCGGCATGCTGTCCGGGGGACTGCTCGTGGCTCACGGATTTTCCTTATCTTGTGTCGGTGTTACTGGTACTTGGGTTGGGGAGTTCTCTCAGCCGTTGACGGCACCGGCAGTCATGCCGGACACGATACGCCTTTGGCAAAGGAGCACAAGGATGATTAGCGAGGTGGTCGGCGGGCGACCGCCCAAAATCACCGCGACGAGGTCCTGTTTCAGGAACGCATCAGGGGGAGGGCCGTGAGCCGGCCCTCCCCCTGATGGTCTTGTGTGGTGCCTAACCTATTGGGCGGCCAATTGGTCGAGTACCGCGAACGGGTTTTCAGCTCCCCCGTTCGGTGCCACCACAATCCTGCGGTCCAGGGTGTGGCTGCCGCCGGCGGGGATCTCAACCTGGAACTTGCTCATGATCCAGTTGCGGAAGCCGTATCCGGTGAACCTGCCGCTCTCCGCCGTGTAGACCAGCCCGTACGTCTGCTGGTCCGCACCTGTTCCGGCCTGGCCGATCCAGTTTCCGCTGGGCTCATAGCCGGCCGCGGTGCCCGTGTTGATTACGGGGTGGCCGGCCACGCCGCTTCGCTGGCCGGTGCCGTCATGGTCCATGGCGTCACCAACCCAGAGCGGAAGCGCAGCCTGGGAGGTGTTCCGGAATTCTGATTTCGCCGTGATCCACTGGTCCCCGGCATTCGCCGAATAGGTTGTGGTCACCATGAGTCCCGGGTGCTCCGCGGAGGTACCCGATGCCCGGACAACGGCGCGCTCGCCGGTGTTCTCCAGTATTTCCACGGAATCGGTGCGGACCTGGGTCTGCGCCCACGCATTCCCGCCTGTAGGTTCAGCTGTGGCAACGTACGGCAGGTTGATCCAGTCCAACTGGTCCGGCTGGCCGGTGATGGCCATGTCCAGCGGCTTGCCGGCAGTGGACTGGTCCAGTTGCGGGTCATTGAACACCCTGGAAATGGCCAGGGCCAGTTTCCTGTTTTCGATCACGATGTCCTGGACTCCGGCTTCCACCAGGCTGCCGGCCAGGCGCTTGCCCGTGCTGGCATCCACGTTCACCGGTCGCAATTCAAGGTCCACGGTTGGTGACTGCCCTGCCGGCACTTCGATCTGCTTGGCGGCTGTGGCCGAACCGAGCTGGGCAGCCTGGACAGTGTATGTGCCGGCGCCCTGTTCAAGGCCGAGCCGGTACGTTCCGTCAGTTGCGGTGGTGGTGGTGCCCGCCGGGACGCCGTCACGCATCACCTGGACGGTGATCCCTGACGCCGGTTGGCCGGTGCCCGCCTGGGTTACCGTCCCCGAAACGGAGGACCAACGTTCGGCGGCGGTGCCGCCGGGGGTGAAGGCGTAGAGGTTGCCGTCCAGGGCGCCTGCCACAACGGTGTTGCCGCTGACCGCGGGGCCCGCTGCCACCCATGTGCCGATGTTGTGCTGCCAGAGGGGCTGGCCGGTGCGGGCATCCAGGGCGTAGAAGTTGCCGTTGTTCGCTCCGACGAACAGGGTGTCACCGCTCAGCGCAGGCGAGGTGTGCACGCCTCCGCGGTACCGCTCACCGGGAAGCAGCCGGTCCCACAGCACTGCGCCGGTGGTGGCGTCCAGGGCCGTCACGGCACCCGAGGGGAAGCCCATGTAAATGACATTGCCGGCAATGGCGGGCGCGGCCGGGGTGGCGTTGCCGTTGACCAAGGACGGGTGCTGGCTCCGGTAGGTCCACAGGGTCTGGCCTGTGGCGCCGTCCCGGGCAATGATCCCGTTGCCGGAGCCGATGTAGACGCGGCCGTCAGCTGCGGAGGGAATGCCGTCCTGCCAGCCGCCCAGGGTGGCAGCTCCTGTCCACAGTGACTGGCCGGTAGCCAGGTCGTAGGCCATGACGCGGTCCGCCGTTTGGTTGCCCACGTACACGCGGCCATCGGCCACTGCAGGCGTTCCGTCACTCATGGTGCTGCCGCTCATCGGCGAAGCCCATACCCGCGAGCCGGTCTTCACGTCCAGGGCTATCAGGAGCCCCTGCTTCGCTTCGCCGTGGCGCGTCTGGTACGGGTAGAGGACCTTGCCGTCGGCCACGGTCACGCCGTAGTAGCCGTACGTGCGCTGGTTGTAGCCTTCGGGCGCGGGCTCCGGATCGTGCTGCCACTTCAGCTGCCCCGTGGCGGCGTCAACGGCGAAGAGGCTGCCGCGGAGGGTGGGAACAAAGACCAGCCCGTCGGAGACGGCGATGCTTCCGTGCACCGAGGACGGCACCGTGTAGCTCCACAGCTGCTTGCCGGTGGCCTGGTCCACTGCGTGCACCGCGCTGTTGCCCTCGCCGTTCTCGTCCCGGGTGCCGGCGTAGACCACGCCGTTGACGATCGCGGGTGAACCCGTCAGGAAGGTGCCCTCCGTCCGGTAGGACCAGGCCAGGCGCTGTCCTGCATCAATGCGGTCTGCCGTGACGCCGGTGTGGCCTTGGTCGCCGTGGTGCTGTGACCAGTCGGCGCCCTTCACCGGGGTGATGGCCTTGTCAGCGGTGAAGGTGAATGTAGAGGTTTTGGTCCAGGAGGCTCCGGTGGCGTCCGTGGCCTGGACCTCGAGGGTGTGCTTGCCCACCTTCCGCAGGTCACCCTGCAGGTCGGAATGCCAGGTGAACTCGCCGGTGGATGCCAGCGGGCGCCAGTTACCGCCGTCGATCCTGAACTGGGCCTTCACGGGAGCGTCCGTGGTGTCGTAGGCGTTCGCCTGGATGCCCGGAAAACCGTCCAGGGGAACGGTGCTGCCGTCAGCCGGGCTGGTGATGGTCAGGTCCTTCTCCGCGCCGTAGTTGCGGACCGGGTTTTCGAAGGATTCGTCCGTCATGGACACGTAGCGGAAGCCGCGAGGTGAGTTGTCGATGCTGTAGGAGCTCGAGGTGGTCTGGACGTGCTTGGCAGTGCCCGCGAACGCACTGTCCGGCTCCACGTCGTTGGAGTGCTCATGGCCTACCAGGATGAGCTGGGCTTTGTACTGCTCCAGCAGGGCGCCGTACTGGTCGTACATGTTCTGCGAGCCGAAGGGCACGTTCATCGGCTGGTGTGCCAAGACCACCAGTTCCTTGTCCCCGACGTTCTTGGCCAGGTCTTCTTTTGCCCACGCCAGCTGCTCGTCGAAGGGGGCGCTGCCGTTGTTTTCAAGCACCAGGAAGTGGCGGTTCCCGTAGTCAAAGGAGTACCACTCGGGGCCCACGTGGTTGCGGTAGTTGTTGATGCGGTTGGCGTAGCCGGTTCCGGAGGCGTATTCATGGTTGCCCACGGCAGGCCACACCGGAACCTTGGACAGGGCGGTGGCGGTTTTGTAAGCGTTGAATTCGGCGTCGGTGGCGTTGTTGGTGAGGTCACCGCTTACCTGGATGAAGCCGAGTTCCTGGCCCGTTGCGTTGATTTCCTGGATCTGTTCCGGGAGTTGCGCGTTCACATGCGGGTCGGCGATGTTGCCGAAAGTGAAGTTGCTCTGTGCCGACTTCGCGTCCTTGGTCAGCGCGAAGTCGGCAGTCTTCTTCTCGTCCGCTGCCAGGAGGCCCAGATTGCGGTAGAAACGGGGGGCCATGAACTCGTCGGTGCCCACGGAGTATCCGGCGGGCTGGGTGATGAAGACGATGTCCGTGTTCCGCCGCTCCGTGCGCGTCTCCAGGCTGTACTTGCCGTTGGCATCGGTCACTGCGATTGTGGCGCCGTCGGACACGGAAACGCCGGGAAGGGCAGGTTCGCCCGGGTCGAAGGCATCGTTGCCGTTGCGGTCTTCGAAGACCGTGCCGGAGACCGCTGCCAAAGGGGGATTGAGGGCCTCGCCGACGGCGGTGCTCACCGGTGCGGCGATGACAAGGCCGCCGAGGGCGGCTGTGCCGGCATAGAGGGCCAGGCGTAGGTTGCGCTTCCCGGAACCCGCGTCGGGTACCGGGCGTGTGAGTTTCATGCGAAAAGGAACCTTTCAATGAACCAGAAGAGACCAACAGCTGTGACCGCGACGGTCGCCCCACGCAACACCGGAACGGACCAGCCGCTCCGGCGCACGAGCAGGATCAGGGGAAAGGCGGCAAGGAGCAGCAGCGCCTGCCCCGCCTCGATTCCGGCGTTGAAGCTGAGCAGGGACGTGGCCAGGCTCCAACTGAAGTCTTCGGTGACACGGAGGGATCCGGCGAACCCCAGCCCGTGGAGCAGGCCGAAGACGAACACCACCGGCAGGCGCCGGCGCGTTGCGCCCAGCAGGTTCTCGATGGCTACGAAGGCAATGGACAGGGCGATCAGCGGTTCCACCACCTCTGAGGGAACGCTGATCCAGCCGAGGAGGGCGCTGATGAGGGTCGCGCTGTGCGCCAGGGTAAACATGGAGACCACCCCCAGCAGGCTCCGCAGGGTGGCCGCGCCCAGGGCCAGGGCGACGACGAACAGCACGTGGTCCAGACCTGACAGGATATGTTCCACGCCCATGGCCCCGAAGCGGGCGGCGGCTGTTACCACGGACCCGCCGCCGGCAGTGAATTCCGTGTGGCCGCTGTCCAGGACCGTCTGGCCTTCGTGGCCGCCCAGGCTGTATTCCACAATGTTCGAATGGTCATCGGCTGCGGCGTCGCCGGCGCTGAAGACGCCGTATTTGACCAGGTAGGAGCCGGAGGACCCGCCGCAGTCGTACGCCAGGTCCAGCTCGGCGTAGGGAACCTCTTCACGGCTCCTGATGGCCGTACCTTCCAATGCGGGCTTGCACAATGCCCCGTCGAGGAAGATGGTGACCCGCTCCGAAAGGTAGGCTTCGAGGTTGCCCGTCGCAGCCACCAGGACAGCACGCCTTTGGGAGTCGTCGCTGGCCGACAAGGCCTCCGGCCCAAGGTCTACCGCCCGCGCCAGCATTTCGTATTCGAGGCTCAGCGCGTAGGAAACCTCTGCCCCATTGGCCGTGATATCCGAGTACCCCGTCGAATCCCTGACATGGGCGGAGGCGGGAAGGCCCCCGGATACCAGGAACATGATGACCAATAACAGAAGCCCGGCGCCTTGGCGCAGTAGGGACACGGGTGGCACGGGGATGCTCAATTCAGGGTGCGGAGTAAAAGGTATCTCCAATCCACACCGCGCCACTGACAGGATTGTGAATATGCAGTGAACGGCAGGGAGCCGGTGTGCGGACATCAGCTCAGGTTTCGCTCAAGGGACCACTGCTCCTGCGCTCAGCGGGACGCCTGAAACTCGCATGCGGCTGACTGAAACGATGATTTAACACACCGGAAACCCACCCCATCACGGCCGCCCTACAGTTGGAACCAGACGGCAATAGCTGCCCTCCGATGAACGTGGTACTGACTCCGCGTCCCTCCCCCGGAGTGCCTCAACGGGCGATTTCCGTTCTCTCTTCGCATCACGAAAGGGGTTTCCCATGGATTCGGGAAATGTCGCTTGGATACTGGCCAGCTCGGCGCTGGTTTGCATGATGATCCCCGCCCTGGCCCTGTTCTACGGGGGCATGGTGGGGTCGCGCCGCATTCTCAACATGATGATGATGTGTTTTGGCGGCGCCAGCCTGGTGGCCGTCCTCTGGGCACTGTTCGGGTACTCGATGGCCTTCGGAAACTCGGTAGGCGGTCTGGGGCTGATCGGTGACGTCACCGAATTCCCCGGCATGGGGCAGCTGCTGGCCGCTGATGAGGAGGCGTCCATCCCGGTCATCCTGTTTGCCGCCTTCCAGCTGTTCTTCGCCTGCGTCACCACGGCGCTGGTGGCAGGCGCAGCAGCGGGCCGCATGAAGTTCGGCGCCTGGATGCTGTTCGCCGGCATCTGGGCCACAATCGTCTACTTCCCCATCGCGCACTGGGTCTTCGCCTTCACTTCGGCGGACGGCAGCGTGACCGGCGGCTGGATCGCCAGCGGGATCAAGGCCATCGACTTCGCCGGCGGAACCGCCGTGCACATGAATGCCGGCGCGGCAGCCCTGGCGCTGGCCCTGGTGCTCGGCAAGAGCTCCGGCTGGCCGAAAGTGGAGCATGCAAAGCCGCACAGCCGCCCGCTGGTGCTGGTGGGCGCAGGCCTCCTCTGGGTTGGCTGGTTCGGCTTCAACGCCGGCTCCGCGTTGTCCGCCGGCCAGTCGGCGTCGGTGGTTTTCCTCAACACCGCCGTAGCTGCCGCGGCAGGCCTCCTGGCCTGGTCCCTGGTGGAACGGCTCCGCCGCGGGGCAGCCACCAGCATGGGTGCAGCGTCCGGCCTGATCTCAGCGCTCGTGGCCATCACCCCCGCCTGCGGCTCAGTAAGCCCGCTGGGCGCCCTGGCCATCGGGGCGATCGCCGGGGCCGTATGCTCGCTGGCCATTGAACTGAAGTACCGCCTCGGCTACGACGACTCGCTCGACGTTGTTGGCGTCCACCTTGTGGGCGGCATCCTTGGCACCCTGCTGATCGGCCTCTTCGCCACCGACGCAGCACCGAACGCAGTCAGCGGACTCTTCTACGGCGGCGGCGTGGAACTGCTCGGTGTCCAGGCCCTCGCCACTGTGACGGTGCTGGTTTACTCGTTCGGCATCACCTGGGTCCTCGCAAAGATCCTGGACAAGACGATTGGCCTGCGGATCAATCCCGAGGACGAGATGCGCGGCATCGACCTCGCAGCACACTCCGAGCTCGCGTACCTTACGGATGAGGATCCGGTGGAGCTGGGCTCTCCGCAGCGCGTGTAGGGATACCCAGAAGTCCGGGTGCATGCCATCCGGATGACGATTCAGGCAGAGGGCCAGCCTCCGGACCGGTGCCAGCAGCAGCTGGCTTATAGTTCCGGGGGCCTGGCCCTTTTGCCGCTCCCAGGAACACCGATCCGGGGAGCCTCCCACAGCGGTGCAGATCGCAATCGGGAAGCCGGCAGGCGCCCGGCCGCTCTGACGGTTT
Source organism: Arthrobacter sp. AB6 (assembly GCF_031844545.1). NCBI lineage: Bacteria > Bacillati > Actinomycetota > Actinomycetes > Micrococcales > Micrococcaceae > Arthrobacter > Arthrobacter sp. AB6. The sequence goes on along the minus strand of NZ_JAUZVL010000003.1, from coordinate 232,190 downwards.
GAGGCTGAAGCGCAGCCCTGAACCGGACGTAGGGCACGAAGCCCCGCCTTCGCCGCTACTCCTTGAACAGGCCGGCAAGGTCTTCCGCAGTAATGGCTCCGCCCGCAAGGGCGTCACCTTCCATGACATCCGAAAACAGCTGCGACTTCCGGGCCTTCAGGGCCATGACCTTTTCCTCGATGGTGTCCTTGGCCACGAGCCGGTAGACCATCACGTTCCGGGCCTGCCCGATCCGGTGGGTCCGGTCCACGGCCTGCGCCTCCGAGGCCGGGTTCCACCAGGGATCCAGCAGGAACACGTAATCCGCCTCCGTGAGGTTGAGCCCAAACCCGCCGGCCTTCAGCGAAATCAGGAACACCGGCGCGCCGCCGTTCTTGAACTCGTTGACCACGTCCGCACGGTTGCGGGTGCCGCCGTCGAGGTAGCAGTACTCGATCTTTTCCTCGTCCAGGCGCTCCCGCACCTTGCCCAGGAAACCGGTGAACTGGCTGAAAATGAGGGCACGGTGGCCCTCCGCCACCAGGTCCTCCAGCTGCTCGAACAGCACGTCCAGCTTGCTTGAGCGCACGCCGGAGAGCGACGGGTCAATCAGCGAGGCGTCCAGGCTCAGCTGGCGCAGCAGGGTCAGCGACTGGAAGATGGTGAACCGGTTCTTGTTCACGTCCTCGATCAGCCCCAGGATCTTCTGCCGTTCGCGCTGCAGGTGGGTCTGGTACACCTTCTGGTGGCGCGGGTTCAGCACCACTTCCAGGATCTGCTCCTGCTTGGGCGGCAGGTCCTTGATCACCTGGTCCTTGGTGCGGCGCATCATGAGCGGACGGACCCGGCGGCGGAGCTTGTCCAGCTGCCCCTTGTCACCGTTCTTTTCCACCGGCTTCTGGTAGTACTCGGCGAAGCGCTTGGGGCTGGAAAACAGCCCCGGTGCAACAATCGACGTCAGGGCCCAGAACTCCATGAGGTTGTTTTCCAGGGGCGTGCCCGTGATGGCCAGCTTGAACGCCGCCGGCAGTTTGCGGGCGCATTGGTACGCCTTGGACTGGTGGTTCTTCACGAACTGCGCCTCGTCCAGCACCAGGCCGGACCACGTGCGTGAAGCGTAGGCCTCGTAATCAATCCGGAACAGGGCGTAGGACGTGATCACGATGTCCGCCCCGGCCAGGACCTCCGCGGCGTCCTGCCCGCTCTTTCCGAACGTCTCGCTGACGGCATGCACCTTCAGGCCGGGCGCAAAGCGCGCCGCCTCCGCGGCCCAGTTGCCCACCACACTGGTGGGCGCAACCACCAAAAAGGGAGCGCCGGCGTCGGACGCTGAATCAGCTGCCGCCAGCGCCAGCTCCTTGGCGGCGCACATCAGGGCCAGCGCCTGCACGGTCTTGCCGAGGCCCATGTCATCAGCGAGGATGCCGCCCAGGCTGTGCCGGTACAGGAAGGTGAGCCAGTTGAAGCCCTCCAGCTGGTACGGGCGCAGCTCCGCGTTGAGGGTGGCGGGGAGCGGCAGGCCGTCCATGCCGCCCTCCAGCAGGCCGCCCACCGCGGACCGCCACGCGGCCGCCTGCTCGTCCACCACCCCCAGCTGGGCCAGCTCATCCCAGAGGCCGGCCTGGAAGCGGCTGATCTGTAGCGGCGCATCCTTGTTGTCCTGCAGCGAGCGGGCTTCCTCGATGAGCGCGCGCAGCTGGTGCAGCTCGGGCAGGTCCAGGGAGAAATAGGCGCCACTGGGCAGCAGCATTTTGGTCTGCCCGGCGGCCAGTGCTGAGAACACCGCGGCGAAGGACACCGGCTGGCCTTCCAGCGAGATCTGGATGCCGAGGTCGAACCAGTCGCGCTGCTCGGTGGCCTTGGTGGAGATGGACACCACCGGAGCTTCCTCGGCCTCGCGGTAGTCGGCGATGTCGCCCACGGTGTCCACCTCGACGTCGGGCGCCTCGCGCAGGCGCGGCAGGACCTCCTCGGTGAAGGCCAGGGTGTCCAGGCCCTTCAGCTCGGCGGAGGCCGCGAGCCGGGGGGTGCCCCAGCCGCCGGCGGCGGACTCACCCAGCGCCGGCACCATGTCCCACGGCTGGCCGATGCCTTCCAGGATGCGTGCCTCGGCGGTGTCGTCGCGGTATCCATGGTCCCCGGGGTGGCGCCAGAGGGGCTGGGCGGTGACAAGGGTTCCCGTTTTGTAGTGCCACTCCCAGTGCAGCCGCACCCGGTGGTCCGCGCCGTAGTTTGCCAGCAGGGACAGGGTGGGGACAGCCAGCGCCGGCAGCTCGACGGACTCGTCCCGGGCAGTGACCCGGGCAGTCTGCTTCAGCTTCGGATAAAAACCGGTCAGGAAGCGCGATTCGTCCTTGGCCGGGATGTGCAGGGTGCTGCCGGCCGTCACGAACGCCAGCAGCTCCTCGCTCAGTCCGCTTTCCAGCGGTGCAAGGGTGATGATCCCGTCGGGGTCGGGGACGCCGGGCAACGACGCTTCTCCGGCGGTGAAGAAGATTCCGTGGGCGGGCCGGCCGATGGTCCCCACGGACGCCGGATCAACCTCGGCCCCCTCCACGTTGATGGTGGGCACCAGCTCCAGCCCGCCGTCGGCGGCTGTGGTGCCCTGGGAACCTGCGGCACCGGCGGAAGGTTCCGTGGCCGGGGAGCCGTAGCGGCCCAGGTTAAGGCCGACGGCGGCAGGGGCTTCAGCGAGCCGCACCGGTTCAGTGCCGCGGGAATGCACCAGGGCGAGGCCCACTTTGCGGGCGTCTGCCAGCAGGCTCCACAGATTCTTGCCGGCGTAGGAGTTCAGGCTGAGCCAGAAGCCGGAGGGGTTGTACGTCCGGCCGGCAGCGGCGGAATGGCTGGCCAGGAACTCCTGCATCCACTCCACGTGCGCCGGGTTGCACTCGCGCCGGAAGTTCAGGTAGTTCAGGGTGGTCCAGGAGACGTCGCCGCGGATCCACTTGCCCTTGGCGCCCATGATCACCGGCCGGGCCTTGAGCTGGCGCACGCTGCGGAGCGGATCCCGCCGGCCGGTGTAGGAGAAATGCGGGGCGGGCTCTTCGATCTCGAACTGCAGCGCCAGCGGAACGCCGGCGCTTGAGGGAGTGGTTCCCTGCGAGATCAGCGGGCTGAGCGCCTGCTCCCAGTCGGACAGGGCGGGAGCGGACGGGCTGCGGGACAGCTGTGTGGACGTTGACGGCGCCAGCAGCTGCACGCGGATGGCGGGGTTGTCCTCGGCGGCGAAAAGCAGCGCGGCCACGTGCTTGCAGTCCTTGCGGACCGGGCAGCTGCACACGCCCACGGTGCAGCTCCAGCCGCCTGCCTTGCGGACCAGCTTGGCAGTGGTGGAGTAGGGCACATCCGCCCCGCCGCGGACCTTGCCCAGCATGAGCCCGGTGGCGGCGTCGAACGAGATGCCCGAGACGCGGCTGCCCATGGCGTACGCCAGCCCGGCCGCCAGGGAACGGTCGTTGATGGCGGGGGTCTGTATTGCCAGTGCCGTACTTTCGTCCGGTTGGGATGGAATGGTGCGCGCTACTTTCAGCAGGCCGCGGGGGGCCGCGGCCGGTGGGTGGTTATCTGATCCATCTTAGTTCGCCGGCCGGGCGTGGCGTGCCGCCGTTCCCGCGGCTCGCGCCTGGCCCCGGCTGTCCCCGGAGCCGGAAACTTCTCCGCCCCGCAAACTTCGCCCGACGTTCATTTCTTCCTCAGCAACGCGTCGGCCCGCCCGACGTAGCGTGAAAACGTACCCTGCACCACCCGTCAACAGCAGTGAGGATTGCCATGATCACCAGCCAGCAGCCCGTCGTCCTGACCAGCAGCAGCATCGACTCAAGCGACGAGGACGTCGTCGAGGCCAACGTCAGCATCGTGGATGCCATGCACACCGCCCTGCTCCGGACCGAAGAGATGTCACCCGTGGCCGTCCGCAGCTACTACGTGGACTTCTACCTCACCCAGGCCCTGGAGGGCGGTTTCGCGCAGTACGTGTTCACCGCCGTCGACAGGTCCGAAACTGACACGCTGATCCGCGAAGGCATGGCGGGCATGGGCGCCGCTGCCCACCTTGACCTCTTCAACAGGGCAGTTGAGGCGTTCGACGACCTGTCCGAAGAAGACGAGGAGCACTACCTCGACGGCGGCCTGGATGATACGGAGGACACGCCCGACGGCGTCCTCCGGATGGAGGAGCTCGACGGCGAGTTCGAGGAGCTGCTGGAGAGCGAAAACATCACCGCGCTCAACGCCGCCTGGCTGCGCGGCCAGGCTGAACTGCTGGTGCTTGACGACGAAGAGGTCGGGGCGTACATCGAGCGGCTGGTGTCGATGATCACCGACCTGCCCGAGCGCAAGGCCCAGGCCGAAGCCGAAGCGCTGGAGGAGGCCCCCGACTTTGAGCTCATCATCCGCGAGCTCTGCAGCATCGCGGGGTATGAGCTCCTCAAGATCACCATGGGCGACCCCAACTACGTCCACGACGGCGAGCGGGTCCTTGCGTGGCACTTCTCCACCGATCACGGCGACTTCCTCATGGTGGAGGAGGAGGACGAGGCCTTCATGATCAACCCGGAAACCCGGGAGATCGTGGCCGCGGTGGAGTTCGAGGAAGCCGACACGGAGATGGCCAACGCCTAGGGGCATTGTTGGCCGCATTTGATGGCCCGGGCCGCCATGTTCCAGGCGTGCCCGGGTCCGTGCCCTTAGCCGGTCAGCTGTTCTGCTCCAAAGCGGCCACCAGGATGTCCAGCAGTTCGTCGTCCACCTGGTCCACGGATGTCAGGCGCACCTTCCGGGTGAAGGGATCGTCCGCCCGGGTCCTGGCTGCCTCGATCCTGCCTTCAGCAGGGGCGTTGAGCCGGAGGGTGACATCCACGGCCGTATTGGTGGTGCGGGTAACCTGGGCAAACTTGCGCCGCGGGCTGTGCAGTGAGACGTAGCCCTTCCGCATCTGGATCTGCACGCCTTCGGTGGCGGACGCCCAGCCCAGGATGGCGTCCGCGATGGGCCTTAACTGGGGGTGGTTGGCGTACTGCCCGTCGATCAGTTCATCGGCGTCCCGGAGCATGAAGTCCGGGTATCCGAACATTTCCCAAGACACTGCATACCGGGCGTAACCCGTCACCCCGAAGCCGTCCCGCATCCAGGTGCGGAGCTCGCCGTCGTCCTTGATGCCGGCGGCGCGGGCCTGCCCTGCCCAGTGAGCGGTGTCCTTGCCTGTCTTCCGCAGAAGCAGCGCCTTATTGCTGTCCACCATTGTTTGCCAGGTGCTGGCCTTCTTTGTTGGTTCCGGATCCGTAGGCATGGGTCGATCGTAGCGCTGCCGGTCCCGGCCGCCCTGCAGCCTCCTGCAGGAGGCCGCGAAAAGATTTTTTGGCTACCCGTAACCTTTCCGCCGTCCCCTGCGATGTAGGAGGTGATGGGTCCGCCCGCCGGGCCCGAATCAAACCTGTTGTCTAGTTTCTGGAGTGTCTTATGTCGTTGTTCACCGTTCTTGCCACCAGCAAAGTAGCCGCCGGAGTCCTGGCAGCAGGCACCATTGCCGTCGGCGGAACCGGCGCCGCCGCCGTTTCCGGTGTCCTCCCCGCCGAGGCGCAGCAGACCGCCCACGACCTTTTCGGCGCACCGGCCCCGAAGCTGGCAGCAGAAGCAGCAGGCGACGCGCAGGCAACTGCCGACGCCGCTGCCGGCACCGACGCTTCCGCAGACGCTGACGCCGACGCTGCAGCCGCAGGCGACGCCACCGTTACCGGCGACAACGCTTCCGCCCAGGCCTCCGCCTCCGCTGGTGCCAACACTGCCGTTGATGCAGCCGGCGCCGCAGCCTTCGGCCTGTGCACCGCCTTCACCAACGGCGGCCTCAACGCTTCCTCCGAGGGCTTCTCCTCGCTGGTGATCGCCGCTGAAGGCGAGGCAAACATCGAAAGCTTCTGCGCCGACGTCGTTGCCGAGGCTGACGCCGCCGCCGAGGCCGGCGCCGCCGCTACAGGGTCCGCAGCTGTTGATGTTGAACTTCCCGAAGCGCCTGCTGTTCCGGCAGTTCCCGCCGTTCCCGGTGTCGACGGCGAACCCGCCGTTCCCGCCGTTCCGGCTGTCCCCGCCGAAGCCGGCAGCGTAGTGGACACCCCCTCCGTTTCGGTCCGCTAACCGCCAGTCGGTAGTCTGTACTGCGGGAACGGCAGTGGCTCCGTTCCCGCAGTACGGCAGTCCGGGTCTGCACGAACGCCAGCCGCACGTGCGGCAACGTGCCCGGACCAGATGCCGAATGACGGCACGCAACACCATGGAGACTGGCAGTCCGAACCCGAGACCGGGACAGGCGTGAGCCGCGTCCCGGGATGGAGGAGCCGCTGGTGCTAAGCACTTTGGCCCAAGAAGAGACCGACATACTCGAGGGTACGGCCGGAACAGATCCGGCTGTGCTGTTCGGTGCTGCCTACCGGTCCTTCGCCGGCCCCGTCCAGGGGTACCTCCGGGCGCGCGGGGTGGATGATCCGGAGGCGGTCACCCAGGACGTCTTCCTTGCCTTCTACCCGAAAATCGGCGATCTCACGGGCGGTCTTCAAGGCGCCAAGTCACTGCTTTTTTCCATGGCACATGCGCGGATGGTTGATTATTACCGCCGGCTGGAGCGCAGGCCCCAGCTGAGCCCCTACGATCCCGAGCTGGACGCCAGGACCACGCCGTCGGCAGAAGAACACGCCGTTGAACTTCATGGCGGCGCCGCCGCAATGCTGGACGGACTCAGCGATGAACACCAGGAAGTCCTGGCCCTCCGCGTAGTGGCCGACCTGTCCATAGAACAGGTGGCCGGCATCATGGGCAAGAGCACCGGAGCCGTCAAGCAGCTCCAGCGCAGGGCCCTGCACAACCTCAAGGCACAGACGCTTCAACGAAACCAGGGCAATCATGAGTGACACCGCAGCATCCCGCAGCGACTCGTTCGTAAACCAGCTGCTCCTCGAGGCAGGCATGGACGACGACGCCCGGCTCCGCCCTGCGCTGCTGGAGCTTCGTGCGCTCGCGGACGCCACTCCCGCGCCCTCCGCCGCGGTCGCTGCGCTGATGATGCCGGCCGTGGCTGCTGCCCCTCAACCGGCCGCAACCCTTGATGACGTCCCTCGCGCGGACGAGCTGGCGGCACGCCGCAGGGCCAAGCGGCGCGTCGCGCTCACCACGCTGTCCGTGGCGCTCTCGCTGAGTGCCGGCGGCGCTGTTGCGGCGGCGTCGGACCAGGGGATCCGCGAGTCCTTCACCCAACTGGGCCACAGCATCACCTCATTCATGACCGGCTCCGGGGGAGCACCTGCCGGCAACCAGGCCGACGAACCCGCCGCGCCCCTCCCGGCGAATCCAGCCGGCCCGGCAACTGCCCCGGCCGTCCCAGCCCCCGGCCCGGATCCGGTGCCGGCCGGCGGACTCCCGGCTGTGCCTTCCGACGGGCCCGGAGTACCGGAAACCGCCCCCGGCCAGGCCTCTCCGGGCAACGCCGCCGACCTACCGGCATCGGGCACGCTGCCCGCCGCCGTTCCGGACGACCTTGCGGAAGGCCTCGGCCGCCCCCCGGTCCCCGTCCCCGGGCCGTCGGACATTACGCTGCCCGGAACACTGCCCACGGTCCCGGTGCCCTAAACCCGCTTTTCAGTAGGCTGCTCCGCTTGCCTTGACCATGGCGCCTGACGGGCTGGCCAGGTACCAGACGTTGTTGACGCCCTGGCCCAGGATGTCGCCGGGCTTGGCGTCCTTGGCGAAGTAGTACAGCGGCAGTCCCGCCAGTGTTACCTGCTTCTTCCCGTCCGGCGTCGCGATGGTGCCCAGCGCCCCGCTGACGCCGTCCGCGGACGGCCGTTCCGACGTGGTGGTGACCGGCGGCCAGGCTGCAAGGCAGGCGTCCGTGCAGGCGCTGGTTCCGGAGTCCTTGACATCCTTCGTGAAGAAGTAGACGCTCATGCCCTTGGCATCCACAACGATGGCCCCCGCGGTTGAGGAGGCTGTCTTGAGCTCGACGGCGGCACTGGCGCTTGCAGAAGCGGCGGGCGGACCCGCCGTGGCTGCCGAACTGGTGGCCGCCGGACCGGTGGTGGCCGGTGCGGTTCCGGTGCTGCCGCCGCAGGCGGCCAGCGCCGCGGAAAGGGCCAGGGCGGCGAGGCCTGCGCCCACGTTGCGTTTCATGGGGTTGCTCCTTGGCTGGGCCCGGCGTCGGATCACCGGACGCTAATCCTTACGACGCACCGGGACGGGGTTTGGTTCACGCCCGCCGCGCATTGAACCTTCCGCCGGACCACGGCGTCTTTACGGGCGTATAAAAGAACTGTGGGTGAACCCCGGCAGGAGGGACGGCGTGCCGCTTGATGAGGACGTGGTGAAGTCCATCTACCGCGACCACGGCCCTGCCCTGCGCCGCTTTGTGCTGGGCGTTTCCCGGGATCCGCAGCTCGCCGAGGACGTGGTCCAGGAAACCGTGCTGCGCGTCTGGCAGCAAACGCCTGAGATCACCGGGAGCCTGCGCAGCTACCTGTACCGGACGGCCCGGAACATCATGATCGACAACTACCGCAGGGCGCAGCGCCGCCCCGCGGAAATGCTGGAAGGCGACGTTACCGAGCCCGCAGCAGTCATGGAGAAAGTGGACGAGCTCCTCAACCGCGTGCTGGTGGAAGAGGCCCTGGTCCGGCTGAGCAAGGAACACCGGGACGTCCTGGTGGCCCTGCACTACCGGCGCTTCACCGTGAACGAGGCCGCCGTCCAGCTCAACATCCCCAGCGGAACGGTCAAATCGCGCGCCTATTATGCCGTGCGGGCCTTGCGCACCATCCTGGACGAGATGGGGGTGGAACGGTGAACACCGCGGAACCGCACCAGCTGCTGGGCGCCTACCTCCTGGGCGGCCTGGACGCCAAGGACCTCGAAACGTTCGAGGCCCACCTGCAGGAGTGCGGGAAGTGCCGCGATGAACTTGCGGGCCTGGAGAAGGTTCCCATGCTGCTCGACGCCCTCCCCGTGCCGGACGCCGCGGCGCTCACGGCTGAGCCGCGGAGACAGCCTGATCCGGCGCCGTTCCCAGATCCGGTGCCGCTGCTGCGCAAACTGGCGCACCGCCGTCGGACATTACGACGGCGGTGGACGGCGCTGGCAGCCGCCGCAGCCGCCGCGTGCCTTGCCTTGGGCCTGGCGGGCGGTCCGCTCCTGGTCCGGCCCCCGCAGCCGGACGCCACCTACTCGGTGCAGTCGGGCGGCGGCCTCCAGTTCAGGGTGGACCTCGCCCGGAAGACCTGGGGAACAGAGCTTGCCGTGAACGGCAGCAGCCTCCCGGCCGAGGGGACGCTGTCCCTGTGGGTACGGGACCGCGACGGCGGCGAGGACCGGGCGTGCGCCTGGACGGCGACTCCCAGCGGCAGGGTCAAGGTCACCGGGGCCACGCCGCTCCAGCTGGGGAGCATCGCAAGCGTTGAACTGCGCGATGCCACCGAACGCGCCGTGGCCGTGATCACCGTCCCCTGACGTGCCGGCCCTGGGGGCCCCCGCCGTCAAACAGGCTAGTTGTTCAATTTGCCCAGCTTGGCGCGAACTACCATGAAGACGCCGTAACAGATCAGGCCCGCCCCCACAGCGGCCAGGAGGTAGACGCCGAAGGGCTGGTCACGGAGGGCGCGGAGCCCGCCGTCGAGTCCCGTGGAGTCTTCCGGATGGGCCTGGAGGGTGGCCACCGCGATCAGCAGGCCTGCCAGCAGCAGCACCGTGCCCTTGGCCACGTACCCCGTGACGCCAAGCACCGTAACTGCAGTCCGGGCTGACGGGGAAGCCGGCATGACCAGGTGCTTTTCGAAGGATTTCCTCAGGCCGCGGATACCGTAGATGACTCCGGTGACGGCGATGGCGGCGCCCAGCAGGACCAGCAGGGCCACACCTCCGGGAGCCCTCATCAAGGTCAGGGTGAGGTCTGCGGCGCTTTTTTGGTTGTCCCCGCCGGACCCTGTTCCCATGGCGAAGGACATGAGCGTCAAGGCGAGTCCGGTGAAGACGAGCGCCTGGACGCCGGCCTTGGCCTTCTTTCCGGCTTTTTCCTTGGTGGGCAGGCGGTTGTAGTCAAAGATGGCATCGCTGGTTTGCCATAGTGCCAGGCCGGCGCAGGCAGCGAAGCTTGCCCACAGGAGGAACGGCCCTGCGGGCTGGGTGGCGAGCTCGGCCACCGCGCCGCTGAAATCAGCATTTCCGGTACCTCCAGATGCCAACCTGATGGCGATTGCGCCGACCAGCAGGTGCAGGATGCCGCTCGCCGCGAAGCCTGCCCTCGCCAGCAGTTCCAGCGTCCGCGAGTTGGTGACGTTTTCCGCCGCGTCAACGGCCTGCTTCATTTCCTTTTTGATGGCTGTTCCTTTGTGCATGTGCTCAGCTGGCGTGCGCCCCCTGCACACAGGGCAATCGTGCCACGCGGAGGCGGTGCGGAACAGTGGCCGCCCCCGGCGGCCGGCGGGAGTGGCCGGCTTCAGCATGGCCGGACGCCGGCTGCGGCCCTGCAGGACGGTCCTAGAGCCGGCGGTAGCAGAGGTCGAAGATCAGCCGCCCGGCCTCGTGGGCCTTGGCCTCGAAGCTGGTCCGGATCCGTCCTTCGAAACGGGGCGCCCAGCCGCCGGTTTCGTCAATTCCTTCGTTGGGGCCGGTGTGCTCGGTGCTGACGGGGGCGCGGCCCTCCCTGACCGGCGCACCGCCCACCACGGACTCGACGCCCGACTGCCACACCTGTGTGAGGGGACTTTCCGGGCCGCGGCGCTCGCCGGTGTGCAGGTTTTCAAAGTCTTGTGAACCCGCCAGGACATCCCGGACGTGGACGGCGTAGTTGGACCAGTCGGTGGCGATCCGCCACAGGCCTCCCGGTTTCAGGGCACGGGCTGCGAGGCCGGCAAATTCGGGCTGGATGAGGCGGCGCTTGTGGTGCCGGGACTTGTGCCACGGATCGGGAAAGAAGACCCACAGTTCGCTGACGGAGCCCGCCGGGAGCATCGTGGCCAGGACTTCGGGGGCGTTGGCCTCCACCACCCGGACGTTGCTGAGGCCGCGGCTGTTGATCTTGATGATGGTGTTGGCCAGGCCCGGGGTGTAGACCTCAACTGCCAGGAAGTCGGTGTCCGGGTTCTGCTCGGCGGCGTGGCACACGGCGTCGCCCAGGCCCGAGCCGATCTCCACAATGAGGGGAGCCTTGCGGCCAAACTCGGCTTCGGCGTCGAATGTGTAGTCGGGGTGGACCGAGGTGTTCGCAACGTGGCGGGGGACGTCCACCGCCCACCGTTCCGCATGCTCCTCCCAGGCCGCCTGCCGGCGGCCCTGCAGGCGCGTGCCGCGGCGGACGAAGCTGACCGGCCGGCCGCCGTACGTGCCAAAGGAAGCCTGCGTCCCGGGCGTGACGGGCCTGGGGACATGCGGCTGCTGGGGGTTTTCCGGGGATTCGCTCATCCCTTCCAGAATAGCGGCGCACGGACCGTGTGCTGCTCACAGGTTCCCCAACTGGTCCAGTGCAGGACCCGCGGCCAGGGCAACCACTAAGCCGCCGATGCACAGTGCAACGGCGGCCCGCCCCCGCCCGGGCGGTGAGTGCGGTTGGCCGTACACGATGGGGATGGACAGTGCCAGTGACGGCAGCGAAAAAAGGAGGGGCAGGCTAAAGAACGCTAAAGGCACCAGCCAGGGCGTCTCTGACGGGCCGTTGGACGGATATGTGGCAAGCATGGCAAATATGGCCAGCGGAGCTGTGATCGTCATGCTGGCAAGGGAAAGGCCGGCCAATATCAGGCTGGCGTTTGCTTTGCGCACGTTGCCGTGGACCAGGGGTGCCCTGCTCTCCGCCGGAGTTTCCCCGGCCTGCGCCATCCCGTGCCCACGTGGTTCATTCGGTGGCTGAATGCCCATCATCCTCCTGCCGTTTGCGCTGATCGCTGAGCAACCTGCGGCTGCTGCAAGTTACAACGTAGGCGTGGCGCCGGAACCGCCGGAAGGTGCCGCGGTCCATATGTGGATAACCCGGGCAGCCAGCCCACCCTGCAAGAATGGGCTGATGAGGGAAGCGACCAATGCCAAGGCATGGAACCGCCGGGCAGGTGACCCTGGGGTGAAGGGGCAGCCAGGGACGCTGGTGGACGCAGAAGTTGACGAGACGCCCGCGCCCGGGCCCACCCAGGTTGGCAGCCGCCGGCAGCTCGTATACCTGGGGCTGTGCCTGGTCCTGATCGGACTGAACCTGCGGACAGTCTTTTCCAGCTTCTCCGCAGTCCTTCCCGAGGTAATGGCCCAGGCAGCCCTGCCCGGCTGGGCCGTGGTGGTGCTGACCACCGTGCCCGTCACGCTGCTGGGCGTGTTCGCGCCCCTGGCCCCGGTACTGGCAAGGCGGTTCGGCGCCGAGCGCGTGCTCCTCGGCGCCATGGCGGTGCTTACGGCAGGGCTGTTGCTGCGCCCCGCTGAACTGGGCCTGCCGGCAACCGGGCAGGACGCCGGCCACCTGCCGGCTCTCCTGGCAGGGACAGCGGCCTGCGGGGCGGCCATCGCCCTGTGCAACGTGCTGTTGCCCGGGCTGGTCAAGCGCGACTTCCCGCACCGGCTGGGCCTGATGGGCGGGCTCTACACCACAGCCATCTGCGCTTCGGCGGCGTTGGGGGCAGGCTTCACCTACCCGGTCTACACGGCAACGGGGGAGTGGACCCTGGCGCTGTGGTCCTGGGCGGTGCCTGCCGCCGTCGTCCTTCTCTTGTTCCTCCCGGTGGCCCTCCGACAGCCGCGCATCCGGCACCAGGCCGTCAGGGACGGCGTGAACGTGTGGCGCTCCGCCGTGGCCTGGCAGGTGACCATCTTCATGGTGCTGCAGGCCATGATGTCCTTCAGCGTCTTCGCCTGGCTGGCGCCGATCCTCCGGGAACGGGGCGTGGACGGGGCAACGGCGGGGCTGATCGTCTCGATGTCCATTGTGCTGCAGATGCTCGGTTCGCTGTTCGCGCCCGCACTCGCCGCCAGGCTGAAGGACCAGCGTGCCATCAACGCCGCCGTGGCCCTCATGACCGGGGCGGGCTTCGCGCTCAGCATCTTCGGCCCCCTGGAGCTGGTCTGGGCGTGGGCGGGCCTGTTGGGACTGGGCCAGGGCAGCCTCACCGCCGCGGCGCTGACCATGATCATGCTGCGGACCCGGGACGGGCACACCGCCGCACACCTGTCCGGAATGATGCAGGGCGTGGGCTACGGGCTGGGCTCCACCGGCACGCTGATGGTGGGCCAGCTGCACCAGGCTACAGGGTCCTTCACAGCAGCCGGGGTCCTGTTCCTGGTGGTGGGGCTGCTGGCGGGGATCTTCGGGTACCGCGCCGGCCGCGACCGGTTCGTCAGTTAAGGGCGGTCACCGTGCAGGATTCCGTTGTTCCAACGACCAGTCCCGCGGCGGGCATCCTCCGGGGGACGTACCTCTGGGTGACGGTTGGCACGTGTGCCCTGGTGTTCCTGGCCGCATTCGAATCCCTCGCCGTCACCACCATCATGCCCCTGGTCAGCCGCGAACTCGACGGCGCAGGACTCTATGCGCTCGCGTTTGCCGGGCCCCTGGCAACAGGCGTGATCGGCATGGTTGCCGCCGGAAACTGGTCCGACCGGCGCGGCCCCACAGCCCCGCTCTACGCCTCCGTGGCCTTGTTTGTGCTGGGCCTGCTGATTGCCGGAACCGCCGTGTCCATGCCCGTGCTGGTTGCAGGCCGCCTGGTGCAGGGCCTGGGCGGGGGAGCCCTGACAGTGGCGCTGTATGTGCTGGTGGCGCGCATCTATCCCGGCACCCTGCACCCCAAGATCTTTGCGGCGTTCTCCGCGGCGTGGGTGATCCCGTCACTGGTGGGGCCTTTTGCGGCCGGGATCGTGGCGCAGGTCTTCAGCTGGCACTGGGTCTTCCTGGGCGTGGTGGGGCTGGTCATCCCAGCGCTGCTCATGGTCGCGCCCGTGCTCCGGGGACTGGAGCCTGAACCGGCCGGGGCGCCGCATCTGCGGCCACCCTGGGCGCCGGGCCGGTTGGCCTGGGCAACCCTGGCGGCGCTCGCTGTGCTGGGGCTCAACCTGTCACGGGAAATCCGGATCCCCGGTGTTCCCGCCGCGCCGGCACTCGTGGCGGTTGCCGCCGTCGTGATTGCCCTGCTGGCCGTCCGCCCGCTGGTTCCGCGGGGCACCCTTGCCGCCCGCCGCGGCCTGCCCAGCGTGATCCTGGTGCGCGGGCTCGCCTCGGCTGCGTTCTTCGGGGCCGAGGTTTACCTGCCGTACCTGCTGATCGAGCAGTATGCCTTTCCGCCCACCTTCGCCGGCCTTACCCTCACCGGCGGGGCGCTGGCGTGGGCAGGCGCTGCGGCCGTCCAGGGACGCCTGGGCAGCAGGCTGTCCCACCGCGGTGCCGTGAGCATTGGTGCCCTGATGGTCCTCGGCGCGGTGATCCTCGCCTTGGCCACCACCGCGTTCCATTGGCCGCCCGCCGTCGTCATTGCCGGCTGGATTTTTGCCGGCGGAGGCATGGGGCTGCTGTATCCGCGGCTCAGTGTGATGACCTTGGCGCTGTCCAGCAAGGAAAATGAGGGCTTCAACAGCTCCGCCATGTCCATCGCGGACTCGCTGGGCGGGGCGCTTGCCCTCGCCACCACGGGCATCGTGTTCGCGGCATTTACGACGACGGCGGAATCCTTCGCCGGGGTCTTCGGCCTCGCCGCGGTGCTCGCCGCCGCCGCGGCCGCCGTCGCGCCCCGGATCACCGGCCGTCCGCGCACGTAGCGCGCCCAACGGGGCACCCGGGCCGGCCGCCGGATTCCCGGGGCGCGGGGTCAGGGCAGCCGGGTGGCCCGCAGGACGACGTCGGCGATCGTTGCGTGCCGTCCGTCAGGCCCGGTGACCGGCCGCTCCCGGCTGGTCTGGACCTCCAGTTGCCATTCGGGACCGTCAAGCCCCAGTTCCTGGACGAGCTCATCGCAGGTATAGAACATCCCCCGGTGGTTGTGCCCGCCGCCCCACGGCGGGAGCCTGTCCGGGTGGTGCCCCACCACCAGCAGCGTGCCGCCGCGCTTGACCGCCGCTGCGGCGGTGCGGAGCGGGCCCTGCCAGGCGAGCTCCTCCGAGTGCAGGAACTGCGACGTAACCAGGTCGAAGGAGTCCCCGGGCTCCCACTGGTCAAGGTCCGCTTGTTGCCAGGTGATCCGGCTTCCGATGGTGCCCTCCGCGGCATGGACGCTTTCCCGTGCCAGCGCGGCCTTTTCATGGGACCGTGCCCGGTCCAGGGCCACCGCGGAGACGTCGATGGCGGTGACTGTCCACCCCTGCTGGGCAAGCCAGATGGCGTCAGCTCCTTCGCCGCAGCCAAGGTCCAGCGCTTTACCGGGACGGAGGCCGCCGGCTTCCCGCACCAGCTGGGGGTTGGGCTTGCCGCTCCACATCCGGGGTTTGCTGCGGTATCGGTCGTCCCAGATGGCCGCGGCGTCGGCTCCGGCGTGTATGGCCACGCCTTCGGTGAGCGTTCCGTCGGAAAGGCCAGGCCCGGCGTCGTGCGTCTTCTGCTGCGGTTCAGGATGCTGCGCGTCGTTCCCGCGGGCGGCGTGTTCACTCATGCCTCAAGCCTGCCCCGGCCCCGCCCCCAAGGCAACGCCCAACTAGGTAGCGCCAAGTGTCGTTTTCATGGGTCAAAACGACACTTGGCGCTACCTAGTTGGGAGGGGCGGAGAAGGGGAGCGGGCCCGGGATGCTAGACTGGTGGAACTTGATGTGCAGTGATGCCCAGGTTTTCCTGTGTGAAGGTCCCCCTTCATCCAGGGGCTGGGCTTTTTTCATGTGAGAGGCACATCCTGCGTCGATGAACGCATTCCATTTGGTCCCGGCCGCCGCTTTGCATAAGCGGCAGCAGGCTGGTTGATCACCTGAATTTTCTTCGGCGAACCCTTGAGCCAACCGGCATCGGGGGCCGATATCCGCATGGATACCGCCTGAAAGACCTTTGACTTTGACTACATTTGCTGCCCTCGGCACGCCCAAAGCCCTTGCCGACACCCTCACCGCCCAGGGAATCGAAACCCCGTTCCCCATCCAGGTGAAGACCCTCCCTGACACCCTTGCAGGACGCGACGTCCTGGGCCGCGGCCGCACCGGTTCCGGCAAGACCATCGCCTTCGCCATCCCGCTGGTGGCCCGCCTCGCCGAGCGCGAAGCACCGTACTTCCGCAAGCCCGGCCGCCCGATGGGCCTGGTCCTTGCTCCCACCCGTGAACTGGCAACCCAGATCAACGCCACCATCGAGCCGCTGGCCAAGGCTGCCGGCCTGAACACCACCGTGATCTACGGCGGCATCTCCCAGGCGCGGCAGGAAAAGGCGCTGCGTGCCGGCGTCGACATTGTCATCGCCTGCCCCGGCCGCCTGGAGGACCTGATCCGCCAGCGCATCCTCACTCTCGAGGCCGTGGAAATCACCGTGCTGGACGAGGCGGACCACATGGCCGACCTTGGCTTCCTGCCCGTGGTGAAGAAGCTCATGGACATGACCCCCAGCCAAGGCCAGCGCCTGCTGTTCTCCGCCACCCTGGACAACGGCGTGGACAAGATCGTCCAGCGCTACCTGTCCAATCCGCTGACTCACTCCGTGGACGACCCCCAGGCCGCGGTCACCACCATGGAGCACCACGTCCTGGTGGTCAACGACCAGACCGTCAAGAAGCAGCTGATCGTTGAGCTCGCCTCAGGTGCCGGCCGCCGCGTCCTCTTCATGCGGACCAAGCACCACGCCCGCAAGCTGGCCAAGACCCTGACCGACGCCGGGATCCCGGCCGTCGACCTGCATGGCAACCTGTCGCAGAACGCCCGTGACCGCAACCTCGCCGAGTTCTCCAACGGTGACGTCCGCGTCCTGGTGGCCACCGACGTCGCCGCCCGCGGTGTTCACGTGGACGACGTCGAACTGGTCATCCACGTTGACCCGCCCACCGAGCACAAGGCGTACCTGCACCGTTCAGGCCGCACCGCCCGCGCCGGTTCCGACGGCACCGTTGTCACGCTGACCCTCCCGGAGCAGCAGAGCGACGTGAAGAAGCTGATGAAGGCCGCCGGCGTCGAGGTCAACTTCGAACGGGTCACCGCCAACTCACCGCTCGTTGCCGAACTCGTGGGTGAGATGGCAGAAAAGATCGACCCGCGAACCCGCGCTGCACTGCTGGCCAAGAAGGCCGCGCAGCAGGGCGGCGGCACCTCCACGGGTGCCAACGCCGAGCGCAAGCGCGCACGCCGCCAGGCCGCACCCACCACGGGCGGCCGGGGCGGCCGCGGCGGCCGGGGCAAGGTTTCGGCCGAGCCTGTCCGCACCGATGTTCCCCGCGCCGAGCGCCGGGCCGTTGCCTTCGAAGGCCGTACCGAAGCCCGCGCAGCATTCGATCGGGTGGCTGAGCAGAACGAGGACCGCGCCATTGCGGCAGCGGCGGCACGGCGCAACAACCGTGGCCGCGTCACCGCTTCCACGCACCGCAACGACGTCCCCGCAGCAGGTGGCCGTGCATCGGCCGGCCGCGGTTCGGACGGCCGTGCAGAGTCGCGGGTAACCCGCAGCGAAGCCCCCCGCGGCGGCACGGGCCGCCCGGCCAGCTCAGGACGTCCGGCTGCCTCGGGCGGCCAGCGCAGTGGACGCCCGGCAACCGGTCAGCGCGCGGCAGCCGGTGCGGGTGCAGGTACCCGCGGCGGTTCACGCTCCGCTGGTGCGGGTGCGGGTGCGGCCAGCGGCGGCAACAAAGCCGTCTGGTCCTCCAACACCGGCGGCACGTCCGGCGGGTCCTACGGTTCGAGCAACGGCGGCGGCTCCGGCCGTCCCGCCCGCAGCGGTCCCCGCCGCGCGTCGGCTCCGGCGTCCAACGAGCGCCGCAGCCGCTAACCTTTCGGACTTTCGCGCCCCATTCGGACGGCCGCTCCCGGGATCCCGGGAGCGGCCGTCAGATTCGGTAGCGGAAAACGGCGGGTTCTTACCAGCCGCGGGCGCGCCACTCCTCGAGGTGCGGCCGCTCAGCGCCCAGGGTTGTCGGCTTGCCGTGTCCCGGATGCACGACGGCGGTGTCCGGGTAGATGCCGAACAGCCGCTCGGTTACGTCGGACAGCAGCAGGCTGAACCGCTCCGGATCCTTCTGGGTGTTGCCCACGCCGCCGGGGAACAGCGAGTCGCCGGAGAAAATGTGCGTTGGCCCCTCGGGGTCTTCATACACAAAGGCAATCGAGCCCGGTGTGTGTCCACGCAGGTGGACCGCGGTGAGCGAAATGCCGTCCACGGCAACGGTGTCCCCCTGCCCAAGGCGCCGGTCCACTGGGACAGGCAGCGCATCGGCGTCGTCCGTTCCGGCAACGGTGGACGCCCCGGTGGCGGCCACCAGCTCCTTCAGCGCCCGGACGTGGTCCCAGTGCTGGTGCGTGGTGGCGACTACGGCCAGCCGCGCCGGTGCGGGCGTGTCCCCAGCCGCATCCTGCAGGAGCTGCCGGATGGCGGGAAGGTCATCCGCGGCGTCGATCAGCACCTGCTCGCCGCTGCCTTTGGCGGTCAGCAGGTACACGTTGTTGTCCATTTCGCTGACGGAAATGCCGCGGATGGTCAGGGCTGGCAGGTCGTACAGAAGTGAGTCCATGGGCTTGAGTCTATTCACGGCCCTCGGACACCCAGTTGGGGTCCGCTGAGCGGGAGCCGACGACGGCGTCCGAGGCTTCACCGAGCGCGTCCAGCTGGGCAGGGGTGAGGTCCAACGCGAGGGCGCCTAGGTTTTCGTCGATCCGGTGGCGCTTGCGCGTGCCGGGGATGGGGACGACCGGCAGGCCCAGCCGCCTGCCCTGGGCGAACAGCCAGGCCAGGGCAACCTGGGCAGGTGTTGCGTCCAGTTCGCCAGCCACAGACCGGACGGTGTCCACCACTGCCTGGTTGGCGCTTGCAGCATCCAGGGCGAAACGGGGGATCCGGCGTCGGAAGTCCTTTTCGCCCAGGCTCGAGGCGTCCACGGTGCCGGTGAGGAATCCCCGGCCCAGCGGCGAATACGGCACAAAACCCACTCCCAGGGCGGCCGCGGCAGGAACAACGTTGCGTTCCACGTCGCGGCTCCAGATGGACCATTCACTCTGGACCGCCGCAATGGGGTGGACGGCGGAGGCTTCCTCCAACTCCTGGGCCGTCACTTCGGACAGCCCCAGGTGCTTGACCTTGCCCTGCTGCACAAGCTCCGCCATGGCCTCCACGGTTTCCACAATCGGAACGCGGAGGTCACGGCGGTGCATGTAGTAGAGGTCAATCCGGTCGGTTCCCAGCCGTTGCAGGCTGCGGTCCACGGCCTGGCGGATGTAGGCGGCGTCCCCCCGGATGTCCGTGTAGCCGTCCGCCGGCGTCCCCACCAAACCGAATTTAGTGGCCAGCTGGACCTCGTTCCGCCGCTCCTTCAGCAGCCGCGCGATCAGTTCCTCGTTGCTGCCCCCGCCATAGATGTCCGCGGTGTCAATGAAGCTGACACCGGAGTCGACGGCGTGATGCAGCGTCCGGAGAGCGTCCTCCGGGTCCACCTCCCCGTAGACCGGCGTGAGCGCCATTCCGCCGAAGCCGAGGGGGCTGACGCTGAGGCCGTCGCCGAGTCCAACTGTGGATGCCATGGGTTCTCCTGTTCGTTTCCTCTTGTGCAGGCTCAAAATCTTCACAGTCGCTGGGCAGGGCCTAATCCCAGGGAATCACCCGGTCCGCAGACCGCCGGGTGGCTTGGATCAGTACGGCGTTGGCTTCGTCAGGACCGGCTGCCCACGCTTCCGCCGCTTGCCGGTCCATCCCGAAGGAGACATGCCTCGCCACGAGCCGGCCCAGCCGCAGCGCTGGCGGCGTGTCCACGAACCACACCTCGTCCAGCTGGGCTCGGATGTCTTTCCAAGGCTCCTGCTCCATCAGCAGGTAGTTGCCTTCCGTGATGACCAGCGGCACCTCCGCCGGCACCGCAATGGAGGCTGCCACGGGTTCATCCAGGGTGCGCCGGAACTCCGGCGCGTAAACCACCGGCTCGTCGCGCCGGGCCAGGCGGCGCAGCAGTGAAAGGTACCCGCCGGCGTCGAACGTGTCCATGGCCCCCTTGCGCTGCCGGAGCGGCGTGCCGTCAATAATGGCGTTGCCCAGGTGGAAGCCGTCCATGGGCACCACCACGGCCTGCCCTGGACCGAACTGCCGCCGGATCCATTCCGCGAAGGTGGACTTGCCCGAGCCGGGCGCTCCGGCGATGCCCAGGATGATGCGCGTCCCGGGAACCAGCCGGCGCCGGAGGGCGTCCATGGCCTGGGTGATCTCGGGGGAGTCCATGGCAAAAGCCTAGACTGCCCGGGGGACAGGACAGGACAGTCGCTGAGCCTGGAACGCCGCCCCTCTGCTGCACAGGCCGGCGTCACCCAGGTGGAACAGGCCTTTGGCGGCAGTCCGCGGCCGAAGCCGTTGGTGCCGCCCGTCTGGTCCAGGATGTGGAACCAGTCGCCCGAATCGTAGCTGTTGCGGTCCAGGGACTGGTGCTGCGCGGTTCTACCGGTCCTGCGGCAAAGCCTTCAGGCCGGCGACGGAGCCCACGATCCCCGCGATAAAAGCCACTTTGAGCACGCTGAAGGCTTCCGCGCCGGTGGCCATTGCCCAGCCGACGGTCAGCGCGGCGCCTACCCCCACCCACACGGCGTAGGCGGTGCCCAAGGGGATGTGCCGGATGGCCCAGCCCAGTCCCAGCATGCTGAACGTTGCCGTAACGGCGAAAACCATGGTGGGGAGCGGTCTGCTGAAGCCGTAGGACAGGCCAAGGGCCGTGGCCCACACGGCTTCCAGGACCGCCGAGGCCAGCAGCACCAGCCAGGGAACCCTGTGCTGCAGCATCACGCCACCACCTTCAAGCCCACCACGCACACTGCGATGCCGGACAGCAGGAGGAGGCGCGCCGCCGTCGGGCGCTCGACCCTGCTGGCGATCGCGTAGGCGGAGGTCAGCACCACGCCGACGCCTACCCACACGGCGTAGGCCGTGCCGGTGGGAATGGACTGCATGGCGAGTGCCAGGCCGCCGGTGCTTGCCGCGGCGGACACCAGGAAGAGTGCAGCCGGCGCAATGCGGCGGCGTCCGGCAGCCTGGAAGGCGCGGTGCAAGGCTGCCGCCCAGACGGCCTCGAGGGCGCCGGAAAGAATGAGTATCAGCCACGACATGGGGGATCCTTTGGCCAGTCTTGTCGTGTGCCGGGTACTGAACCGTCGTCCGGAGGCTCGGTTGCAGAGCCTTGCTTTCCAGCGTAGCAACGCGCGACGACGGCGGGCCACCGGTGGTGGCGAACCTCACCACTGCCTCTTCCACCCCAACTAGGTAGCGCTAAGTGTCGTTATGAGCCTCCAAAACGACACTTAGCGCTACCTAGTTGGGCCGGGCAGGGAGGGTTAGAGCGCGCCGCCGGCGGCCTCGGGCGCTGCGGCGTCGCGGCCGCCGTCGCCGATGGTTTCCCGGGCGATGAAGTTCTCGATGTCGAACAGGTTGTCCGCGCGCTCGGCGATGTTCAGGAGCGTGGTCATGGAGGCTACTTCCTCCACCTGCTCCTTGAGGAACCAGAGCATAAACTGCTCGCCCAGGGCGTCATTTTCGCCCCGGGCGGCCCGGAACAGGTCCTCGATGTTCTTGGTGACTTCCTTTTCCTGCTGCAGGGCAAGGGCCAGTGGCTCCGTGACGGAGGCGAAGTCGTTGCGGACGGCCGGAACGCCGGGGATGGTGAAGGTAATGTCCCGGTCCAGCATGTACTGCACCATCATCATGGCGTGGTTCCGCTCTTCCACGGACTGGCGGTAGAAGTATCTGGCCAGTTGGGGGAGGTCCTGGTTGGCGAACCAGGTGGCCACGGCAATGTACTGCTGGGAGGCAGCGAACTCATTGCCGATCTGGGTGGACAGGAGGGCATTGAAGTTTGAAGTGGTCATAGCCCGAGTCTAGGGACGGCCGCTGGGCGTGGCCAGTATGGGAAGGCTTCACTTCTCAGCCAGCCCGCTGCACCAGCAACTGTTCAACACGCTCCGGCGCGTAAAGGCTCTCCTCCACCAGCCTGCACAGGCCAATGGCCGTGGCGGTCCTGCTGTCCGCCGGCACAATCTCCAGGTCCACCAGGGAGGGCTCGAAGGCGTCGTCCAGGATCTGCCGGCGGCAGGCACGCAGGAAGTCCGGGAGCACTCCGACGAGCCCGCCAATGGCGATGCGCCCCGGGTTCAGCGTGCCCACGGTCGCGGCGAGCGCACGTCCCAGCACCCTTCCGGCTTCCGCGACGGCGGAGCGAACGGCGGGGTCGCTGCCACAGGCGTCCACAAGCTGCCGCAGCGTCCCATAGCCGGAGAGCTTCGGATCGGCGAGCAGCGCCCGCCCCGAGGCCACGGCGGCGAGGCAGCCGTCCCTGCCGCAGCGGCAGCGCCGGCCCGCGGCCTCGGGGACGCGGACGTGCCCGATGTCCCCGGCGGCGCCGTGGGCGCCACGCACCAGTGCGCCGCCGACAATAATGCCGGAGCCGACGCCGGTGCTGACTTTGACAGCCACGAGGGATTCGAGCGGCTCCCGGACCTCCCCTACGGCCATCGAGCGGACGTCATTTTCCAGCAGGACCGGGCAGTCCAGCCTTGACTCCATCACCTCCTGCAGGCGCTGGAGGTCCCAGTGGGCAAGGACGGTCCGCTCCAGCCCCAGCCGGTGGAGCGGGTCTACGGGAGCGGGCAGTCCCACTCCCGCTCCCACGGGCTGCCGCCCGTCGAGCAGACGGAGGGACTCCTTGATGACCTGGCCGGCCACGTCCTCCTGGGATTGCACGATATCGATGGGCAGCAGGGCGGAGGCCACGATTTCGCGGCTTAGGGACAGGAGGTGGATCCCCGCGTGGGTGTGGCCGATATCGATGCCGAGGACCAGCTTGTTGCGGTCATCGAAGCGAAGGGCGCGCGGCGGCCTGCCGCGCTGGGCATGTATTGGGGTGGATTCATAAACCAGGCCCGCGGCGAAAAGCGCGTCGAGCCGTTCATAGAGGGTGGACCGCGCCATGCCCGTGATGTCCAACAGTTCCGCGCGGCTGTAACCTGCCGCGTTCGAGCGCAGCAGCTGGAGAACATGGCCGGCACTTGTGGCAAGCCCCACCGGAGGTTGGCCCGAGCCCCCGACGAGCGTCCTCTGCTGGGTCATGCTCGCTCCCTCTGAAGTGGACCAGGCTGGCCTGCAGCCGGGGCGTTGACGTGGTCTGGATCACACAATTATGATCGACCATCAGACAAAAATACTATCTGCCCTTTAAGCAGGAGGCTCCCATGTCCGATCTCGCTCACTTCGACGTCAGCCGGCGGACCTTGTTGAAGGGAGGCCTGCTGGCCCTGGCCACAGGCCCCCTCCTCGCGGCCTGCGGTGTGAATACCAGCGGAAGCGGAGGGGCCGGCTCGGTCAACTTCCTCTCCACCCAGTTCTCCCCGGTGGAGGAGCGGCAAAAGTACGAAGCCACGCTCAAAAAGTTTGCCGGGGATATCCAGGTGGCCTACAACCCCGTTGACACCGGCGTCTTCAACACCACCCTGAAGTCCCAGCTTTCGGCCGGAAAGGTGGAGGTGGGAATTGCCGGAGGCCTGCACGGCGACCTTGTTCCCTTTGCCTCACAGTTGGAGGACCTCAGCTCCCTGATGAACGACCTGTCCTCGGCAGGATACTCAGACGATCTGAAGGAGCTGTCCAAGCTCGGCACGGACGTTCCCCGGTACATTCCGTGGATCCAGGCGACATATGTGCTGGCGATCAACAAGAAGGCGCTTGAGTGGCTGCCGTCGGGAGCCGACGTCAACAAGCTCACCTACGATCAGTACCTGGCATGGGCGCAGGCCGCCAAAGCAGCGAACGGCCGGCCGGTCTTCGGCATTCCGGCGGGGCCCAAAGGCCTCCACCACCGCTTCTACCAGGGTTTCCTCCTCCCCAGCTTCACCGGCGGACAAATCACCACCTTCCGCAACCCGGATGCCGTCACGGCCTGGACCTATATGCGGGAGCTTTGGGCTAACACCAACCCCGCCTCCGCGAACTACGACTTCATGCAGGAGCCCCTGGCCAACGGTGAGGTCATGGTCGCTTGGGACCATGTGGCCCGACTCATCACCGCGGTCAAGGACAAGCCCGACGAATGGCTGATGGTGCCGGCGCCGTCCGGTCCGAAGGGCAAGGGCTACCTGCTGATCGTCGGCGGCATGGCAGTGCCCCAAGGTTCACCCGAGAAGGACAAGGCCTTCGAACTCATCAAGGCCCTGTCCAAGCCCGAGGCGCAGATTGAGACACTGAAATCCAATTCCTTCTTCCCCGTTGTCAAGACGGAAGTCGGCGGCGACCTTCCCGGCGGCGTCGCCCTTGAGGCAAAGGCAGTCAAGGCCCAGCAGGAGGCCTCCGATGCGCTGCTCGCACTGCCGCCGGTCGGCCTGGGAGACAAAGACCCCCAGGTTTCCCAGCTCTTCAAGAACTGCTTCCAGGAAATCTGCCTGAACAACGCAGACGTGAAGGCGACGCTGGACCGGCAGGGTGCGGAACTCGCGAAGATCATGGACAGCCTCAACGTCCCCTGCTGGGCGCCGGATCCCAAACAGACCCCATGTAAGGTCTCCTGATGGCTGCCCCCGGCGCTCCGGCGGACGCCAAGCCCCGGCCCCGGCCCTCAGCGCCGCGGGGCCGGCCGTCGCGCAGGAGCGGCACCTCGGCAGCGATGCTGCTCATCGCCCCGTCCATCGTCTTCATGACACTGCTCTTCGGCTGGCCGATGGTGAGCGGCATCCTTCAGGCGTTCGGCGGCCCCGAAGGGCTTACGACGGCGAACTTCACCCGGATGGCGCAGGATCCGTACTTCTGGTCATCCGTGGGCAACACGCTGCTCCTTATCGTGGTGATGATTCCGATCCAGTTCGTCCTGGCGCTTGCCATGGCCCTGCTCATCCGGGCCAAACCGCGGGGCTCGTCGGTGTACTTCTACATCTGGGCCATACCCCTGGCCGTCAGCGACCTTGCCGCCGGCCTGGTGTGGTTGACCGTCTTCACGGACCGCGGATACCTCAACTCCGTGCTGGCTTCCGTGGGCCTTGAACCGGTCTCCTGGCTCGCCTACGACAACTACGCCTCGATGTTCATGGCCGTGCTGATCGCCGAGGTCTGGCGCGCCACGTCCCTGGTGTTCGTCATCGTGGTGGCAGGGCTGCAGTCCATCCCCAAGGACTACGAGGAGGCCGCCGGCGTCTTCGGCGCGGGCTTCTGGGACCGGCTCTGGCACGTGACCCTCCCGCTGCTGCGTCCCAGCCTCCAGACGGCCCTGATCCTGAGGACAATCCTCGCGTTCCAGACCTTCGCCGTGGCGCTGGCCCTCACCGGCCAGAACTTCCCGCTGGTGGTCGGCGAGACCTACCGGTGGTACACCGGACTGCAGGACGCCAACGTGGCCTCGGCCCTGGCCCTGGTGGTCATGGCAGTGTCCATGGTGACCGCAGTCGGCTACCTCAAGCTCCTGCGAGACCAATCGGAGGCAGCCCGATGAGCCACGCCACCACCAACCAGGCAACGGCTCCGGAATCGCGGCCCCAGCCGGAAGTGGACCGCCGGCCGCTGGCACGGCGGCGCCGCAGCCGGGTGCTGCTCCAGGTGGGCTGCATCCTCATCACGCTCTTCATGGCGCTCCCCATCTACCTGATCGCGCTGTCCGCCACCTCCAGCAGGGCGGCCCTGCAGGCGTTCCCCCTGAGCTTTGTTCCCAGCAACTTCTCCCTCGAAACCATGCAGACGTTCCTGCAGTCCACGGGCGTCCTGGCCGGGCTCATCAACTCCGTCCAGGTGGGCATCTTCACCCTCCTGCTCTCCCTCATCATCGGAGTTCCCGCCGGGTACGCGGTGGCACGTTTCGCCTTCCCCGGCCGGGACCCCTACCAGCTCTTCCTGCTCTTCACCCGTGCGCTGCCCATCGTGGTGCTTTCGGTGCCGCTCGCCCAGCTGTTCCTGCAGACGGGGCTGTATGACAGCGTCCTTGCCGTCGTCCTGCTCCACACCGCACTGGCGCTGCCCACGACCATCCTGATCACGTCCTCGGTGTTCCTGGGCGTGCCGCGCGACGTCGAGGAAGCTGCCCGCATCTTCGGCTGCACCCCCGTGCAGGCCTTCCTCAAGGTGGTCATGCCCATGGCCATCCCCGGCATCGCCGCGGCCTCCATCTTTACCTTCGTCATGTCCTGGAACGAAGTCCTGGGTGCGTCGATCCTCACCCTGAACCAGCGCACGCTGCCGGCCCAGGTCCTCAGTTCCCTCGCCGAGTCACCGCTGGCTTACCGGTTCGCCGGCGGCTTCCTGCTGGTGATCCCGGCACTGATCTTCATCTTCTTCATGCGCCGCTACCTCACAAACATGTGGGGCTCCACGATCCGCTAGTGCTCTCCAGAGAGGCTGTCCCATGGCTGACATCTCCATCAAAGGTCTCCACAAGACCTACCCCGGCAGCACCGAGCTGGCCACGAACAACGTGTCCCTCGAGGTTGCAGAGGGTGAGTTCATGGTGCTTCTCGGGCCCTCGGGCTGCGGGAAGACAACCCTGCTGCGCATGGTGGCGGGGCTGGACTTCCCGGATGAAGGGAGTATCTCAATCGGCGGCCGGGATGTAACGTACCTGCCCCCGCAGGACAGGAACCTCTCCATGGTGTTCCAGTCCTACGCCGTGTTCCCGCACCGCAAGGTCCGCACCAACATCGGGTTCGGCCTGGTCATGAAGAAGGTTCCCCGGGATGAACTCGAGAAGAAGGTCGCCTGGGCGGCCGACCTGCTCCAGCTCACCCCCTACCTGGACCGCTACCCTGCCCAGCTCTCGGGCGGGCAGCGGCAGCGCGTCGCCGTCGCCAGGGCCATCGTTATGGATGCGGACGTCCTGCTCATGGACGAGCCCCTGTCCAACCTGGACGCCCTCCTGCGCCTCGACTTCCGGGCGGAACTGAAAAAGATTGTCCAGCAGCTGGGCTCCACCACGCTTTACGTGACGCACGACCAGGTGGAGGCGATGAGCCTCTCAGACCGGGTGGCCGTGATGAAGAAGGGGCAGATAGCCCAGCTTGGGCATCCCATCACAGTCTATGAGGAGCCCGCGGACCGCTTCGTCGGGGGATTCATCGGCTCGCCGCCAATGAACTTCCTCGAGGGCCGGGTGACGCAGGAGGGCGCCCTGGAAGTCGCCGGCCAAGGCACTGAGGCGCCTGAATTCCTGGCCCGCTCCGCGGCCCGGTCCGGCGGACTTCCCGTGATGGTCGGGATCCGCGCGGAAAACATCTACATTGAGCAGCGGGGAGCCCCGGGAACCCTCGACGCCACCGTGGAAGTGGTGGAACCGCTTGGCCATGCAACCCTGCTGACCGTGGACCTGGGCGGACAGACCATCAAGGTCCAGGTTGCCTCCACGGTACGGGTCTCCCCGGGGGAAAAGGTTGGACTGAGGTTCGACCAGGCAACCATCCGGTTCTTCGATACGGAGACGCAGCTGGGACTCACGGCATGAGCCAGGCGCCGGACAGGGACACGTATCCGATCAAGGACCTTGAGGAGCTCGGGCGCCGCGCCAGGAACGTCCTGGCAGCCAACGACCTCGGCACCATGGTGACGGCCGCACCGAACCTGTATCCGCACATGTGGAGCTGGGACGCCGCGTTCGTCGCCGCCGGACTTTCGACCGTGAGTGTCGAACGCGCCCTCCGGGAGCTCGACTACCTGCTGGCCGCCCAGTGGAAGAGCGGGATGATCCCGCACATCGTCTTCTCCGACGTCCCCGGCTACTTCCCCGACATCGAACGGTGGGGGACCCGCGGGGCCTCGCCGGAGGGTGTGCAGTCCAGCGGCATCTGCCAGCCGCCGGTGCACGCCACCATGCTGCGGCGCATCGTGGAACGGGCCACGGCTGCGGGAGGTGAGGATGCCAGGCTCGCGGATGAATTCACCCGCCGGACGCTGCCGGGATGGATCGACTGGCACGCCTGGCTGCGGAGGGCCCGCGGCGGGGACGGCTCGGGCCTGCTGACCATTTACCACGGCTGGGAATCCGGGATGGACAACTCCCCGCGCTTTGACGGCCCGTATTCCAGGGTCAACCCGGGGAAGATGGAGCCGTTCGTCCGCACGGACACGCAGAAGGTCAAGGACCACAGCCAGCGCCCCAGCGACGAGGAGTACAGCCGCTACCTTTGGCTGGTGCAACAGATGGCGGACGTGAGGTTCGACGACGAGCGGTTGCCCCGGGTGATGGCCTTCCAGGTCAAGGACGTCTTCATGTCCGCGATCTACGCCGCGGCCAATGAGGACCTGGCCGTGCTGGCGGAACAGTTCGGACTGCCGGAGGAGGCGCCCCGGTTGCGGGAATGGGCCAGGGAATTCCGCGACGGCGTTGACGCGACGGTGGATGGCAGGACCGGACTCGCCCGCGACCGGGATGTGCTGACGGGGGAGTGGATCGGACCGCCCACCATGGCCGGATTCGCGCCCCTCATTTCCACCAATGACCAGGCCCTCCTTGACCGGCAACTGGAAGTCTTCGAAGGGCCGGACTGGACGGGCGATCCCCGCCTGGCCTTCCCGCTGCCGGCTTCCACGTCCACCACCTATGAAGGGCTGAAGCCGCGCCAGTACTGGCGCGGACCCGTGTGGCCGGTGATGAACTGGTACCTGGCCCACTGCCTGCGCAGGCGCGGGGACGAGAAGCGCTACCGCCGGCTGCGGGAGGCCTCCCTCGCCCAGCTGATGGAGGGCCATTTCGGTGAGTACTACGAGCCCTTCACCGGCGAACCGCTGGGCAGCATGGACCAGTCGTGGACAGCGGCCGTGGCGCTGGAATGGCTTGCCGATCCTGAGAACGGCTGACCAGTGGATGCCGGGCCGGGGCAACGGCATCCGGTGCGGCTCCTCATCGCAGGTGCAGGGGCGAGGGGCGCAGCCTATGCCCGGCTCGCCGTTGCCACCGGCCAGGCGGTCGTTGCGGGCGTGGCTGAGCCGCGCCCGGTGCTGCGCAACGGCCTGGCGGCCGAGTTGAATGTGCCGGCGGAGGGCGTGTTCGAGGACTGGCAGGCAATGCTCAAAAACCGCCTGCCGGCCGACGGCATCATCATCGCCACCCCTGACCGTGAGCATGGAGGTCCTTTCGCGGCAGCCGCAGCCCACGGCTACCCGATCCTCCTGGAGAAGCCTGTCGCCGTCGACCCCGCCGGCTGCGCAGAACTGGAACGCCTGGGCCGTGAAAGCGCCGCCGGCGCGACTGTCTGCCATGTGTTGCGCTACACCCCGCTGACAGCGCTCCTCAGGCAGCTCCTGTTGGACGGGGCGGTGGGCCGGATCATCTCCGTCCAGCACCTGGAGCCAGTGGGCTTCTGGCATTTCGCGCACTCGTACGTCCGCGGGAACTGGCGCAAGGAGGAAAGCGCGAGCCCGTTCCTCCTTGCCAAGTGCACGCACGACGTCGACTGGCTTTCCTACATCATCGGGAGCAGGCCACTGAAGGTGTCGTCGTTCGGAACGCTGGCCCATTTCCGCCCCGAAGGGGCGCCGGAGGGCGCCGCCCGGCGCTGCATAGACTGCCCTGCGGAGCCCCGCTGCCCCTATTCCGCGCTGAAAATCTATGGTGCGGGGCGGCCCGTGGACGGAGCTAAGGCTGATCCAGCCAAGGCGTATTTCGCGGACGTGGTGGATCCGGGCGGCACGCCAGAGTCGCTGCTGCACGCCCTGGCAACCGGCCCCTATGGCCGCTGCGTCTATTTCTCCGACAATGACGTCGTGGACCACCAGGTGGTCAATATTGAATACGAAAACGGCACAACTGCCGCCTTCACCGCCACGGCCTTCACCGCCGCCGGCCCGCGGCGCACCCGGATCTTCGGCAGCCATGGGGAGATCGACGTGGGAGCCGAAGCCATCTCGGTCTTCGATTTCCTGACCGGGACAACCGCTGTCCACCCGGTCCCCGCTGCCGCGCCGCGGGTCCAGGGGGAAAAGCACGAGGGCGGCGACCGCGGCCTGGTGCAGGCCTGGGTGGCTGCGCTGGCCACCGGTGACTGGTCGGCGGTGGTGTCGGGATTAGAGGAGTCCCTCGTCAGCCACGCTGCCGTTTTCGCCGCCGAGGAGGCCCGCCGGAGCAGTGCTGTGGTTGAGGTTGGCTCGTTCAGTCTTAGCCAGTGACCTGGTCGATGGACACGACGGCAAGGAAGCCGCGGCCCAGGACCTCAGGGGAGGCGCTGTCCGAGCCCACCACGGCGTCGTAGCGGCCCAGGGCCTCGGGTTCACGGCGTCCGTCGGAGGCTGTGGCCTGGCCCTGCAGCAGGATCCCCAACTGGCCGGCAAACAGCGGGTGGGCGCGTTTCTTTGAAATCTCAACGATGGACGTGAAACCCTTGAAGCTGCCGGCCCGGGTGATGACGTTGAGGTTCCGGACATCTCCCGTGGGAAGTGCGCAGGAAGTGGCGGCCCCGCCGGGAAACCGGAACGCACGGTACTTCTCCAGGGGATGTTCAGCCCCGTCCACGGTCAGGAGCAGGAGTTCGCCCTCCACCACCGTCAGCACCCGCTCCATGCCAGGAAACGATGAGAAGTCCCCGGCTTTGGTGACTTCGGCGATGCTGACCCGCCAGTCCCACCCGCCGTCCTGGAGGGAGGCGGCGTCGGGATGGCCGGCAATCTGGCGCGTGACCCCGCCGCCGTTGCGCCAGGGCTGGGGCTTGCGGTCTGCGAAGCGGATGATCTCCATCCGCCCAGCCTAGTTGGCCCGCTGCTTGCCCGTATCGGCAGCCCCGGTTCCCTGCTACTCTCCTGCGGGGGGACAACACGAAAACAGCCTGAAGGAGCCGGGAATGTTCGTCAAAGTGTGTGGTCTCAGCACGCCGGAATCCGTCCGCGCTGCGGTGGAGGCAGGGGCCGACGCAGTGGGTTTCGTCCTCACGGCGAGTCCCCGCGTGGTCTCGCCGTCCCAGGCCTCCGCGCTGCTGGCCGAAGTGCCGAAGGGGGTAACGCCTGTCGGCGTGTTCCGTGACGAGCCGGCTGCCGACGCCGTGGCCATCGCCCGTGCCGCCGGGCTGGAGTGGATCCAGCTGCACGGCCGGCGCTCGCGCGGGGACGTCGCCACGGTGCACGACGCCGGCATGAAGCTGGTCAGGGCCGTCACCATGGGTGCCGCTGCCGAGGACCTGGAGGACTGGGGGGAGGACCTGCTCCTGATCGACGCCGCCGTCCCCGGCTCCGGCGAGGCCTGGGACTATGCGTCCGTGGCCAAACTCCCCGTGCTGCAGGAACGTAAATGGCTGCTGGCAGGCGGCCTGGACGCCGCCAATGTTGCGCAGGCCTCCACGGCGGCGCACGCCTGGGGCGTCGATGTTTCCTCCGGTGTTGAGTCGTCCCGCGGCGTTAAGGACCTGGCCAAGGTCAGCGCCTTCGTGCAGGCGGCCAAGGGTGTTCCTACCCCGGTCTAGCCGCTGATTCAGGGGACCGTAAGGGGAGGCCCCCATCCCGCTGCCATGGCCCCCGGGGCACAATGGAGGGATGAAGGCACTGCTCAACATCATCTGGCTGGTTTTCGGCGGTTTCTGGCTCGCGCTGGGCTATTTCTTCGCGGGGGTGATCTGCTGCCTGCTGGTTGTCACCATTCCCTGGGGCATCGCCTCGTTCCGGATCGCTGCGTATACGCTCTGGCCGTTTGGCCGGACGGTGGTGGACAAGCCCGGCGGTGCGGGCGTGTTCTCCCTGCTGGGCAACGTCATCTGGCTGCTGGTGGCAGGCATCTGGATCGCCATCGGACACGTGGTCACAGCCTTTGCCATGGCAGTGACCATCATTGGCATCCCGCTGGCCATCGCCAACCTGAAGCTCATCCCGGTCTCCCTGATGCCGCTGGGCAAGCAGATTGTGCCCACCAGCCAGCCGTTCGTATCCGCCTACCGATAAAACGCCAGACGGAACGCCGCGGAACAGTGCCACCTCAGCGGGGGCTGAACGCCCCGTTCGCCATGATGGCTACGGCGTCGCTGTCGTCCAGTTCCGCGGCGACATCGACGTCGGCACCGTAGCCCGCCCCGGTCAGCTCACGGCCGCTCGAACAGCCGTGCAGCGTCTCCCGGAGCCGCGGTTCGGCGGCCTCGAAAACGGCCATCGCAGCCACAGCTTCCGGCGAGTATCCGTGCCTGCCGTCTTCGGCCTCGTAACCGCCCTTGCCCGCAGCCACCAGGCCTGCGATGAACGCCCCTGCCCCAATCTGGTCCTCCACGGCGGGCCGGAGGGTGCCGTCCGGCCAGCGTTCGCCGGCAGCAACCACGGCGATCACTGCATCTTCAGGGAGGTTGGCAGCCACCCAGTCCGCGGTGGCTGCGGCATTCCTGAGGCACACGGTGGCCAGCAACGGAACCCTGCGCGCCAGTTCGTGGCAGAGCGCGGAACCGTTGGGTGACGGCAGGACCACGCGCTCAAGGGAATCGGCGGCCCTAAGGCTCGCCGGGGAGAGGCTGAGCCCGCCCCCGTCCCTGGGACCGGCCAGCAGGGCGCGGTGGCGGGCAGCGAAATCCTCCGCGCCGGTGTCCTTCCACGGGAAAGGAAAAACCGCGGCGCCCCGGTCCAGGGCGACGCTCACGCAGGTACTGAAGGAGAGGACGTCAACCACCACGGCAAGGTCCGCGCCGGACGTTACCGTGCTCCCGCCGTCGCGCCCCCACTCAACCCGGACCGCGTAGGGCAGTTGCCGGTGCGCGGCACTGGCAGTGAACGTGTGGCGGGAATTCGAGGTGGGTGCGTTCATGCCAGTTCGCCCTTCAAATTGCGGTGCGCCGCGGCCTGCCACAGTTCCCTTGCCCTGCCGCTGTGGAACAGCGGCTCCAGTTCCAGCAGGTGGCGCACGACGGCGGCGCGCCCGGCTGCGAAGTCGGCGTCGCCGATGTGCGCGTAATCCTTGCGGACGGCAGCAACGTACCTGGCGTATTCCTCCGGATCCCCGCCCAGGACGGACAGGTCGGCGTCGCAGAGGAGGGCGCCGTCGTCGTCCCCCTGTTCCGGGCGGTGGTCGGATGTCAGCCGGACCAGCCGTGCCACCTCGGCCGCCTCCGCCTCCGGAAGGCCGGCGCCGTGCAGGCGCTCCTCGGCCAGGCGCGCGGACTCCTCCTCATCCTGGCCGGCTATGCCGCGGTAGACGGCGTCGTGGAACCAGGCCGCCAGCAGGACTGTCCGCGGCGGGTCGGCGGGATCGGTGAGCAGGTCGAGGGCTTCGAGTACTGCCAGCAGGTGCGTGCAGCCGTGATAGTGGCGGTGGTCCTCGCTCCACCGGTCCAGGAGGTCCAGGAAGAGGGCGTCGTGGCCTGGCATGATCGAGTTCCAGCGGTTCAGCAGCGGGACCTTGAGCGACTTGTTCCGTTGCCGGGCAGGAATGCGCAGGCCGCTGGCAATGAGCCTGCGGACCAGGATCCGCCCTTCGACGGGAACGGCCCCGGCCGCCACGAGGTCGTCGAAGCGGCGCTCCGGAACGTCGTAGTGGTCCCCGTCAAAGGCCCGTTCGGGGACACCCGCCGCCGCCGCGAACGCGTGCAGTTCCGCCAGCGATTCGTCGGAAATGAGGTGCGAGAAGTGCGTTCCGTGCGCGGGCCAGAGGGGCGGGTCGATGTAGAGGACCATGGACGAAGTCTAGTGCTGCGCCGCTGCGGGTCCCGGATGCGCCTTCCGGCAGCACAGAAACCCTGAAATGCGGTCCTGTCGCTGTCATTAGGCCGCAAATGCGTACTAGAGTGGCTCTATGCCAACTATCCGCGTCTCCGAGGCCGCCCGTTTCCTGGGCGTCAGTGACGATACCGTCCGGCGCTGGACCGAGAACGGGAGCCTCACGCCGCGGAAGGACGACGCCGGCAGGCTCGCCGTTGACGGCCTGGAACTGGCCAGGCACGCACAAAAACTGGCGCAGCTTCCGGCCGATCCGCACCGTGCAGGCAGCTCGGCCCGCAACCGCTTCGTGGGCCTCGTCACCGGCATCAAGGCTGACAATGTGATGGCCCAGGTGGAGCTGCAGTGCGGCCCCTTCCGCGTGGTGTCCCTGATGAGCAGCGAGGCCGTCAAGGAACTGGGACTGGAACTCGGCTCCGTGGCCACGGCCGTGGTCAAGGCCACCACCGTGATCATCGAAACCCCGCAGGGAAAGGGAACCGCGTGACGCTGGCCCGGCGGGCCGCAGCCCTGCTGGCGGCAATCCTGCTGGCGGCCCTGCTGGCGGCCCTGCTGGCCGGTTGTGCGGGCAGCGGCGCCGGCGGCGGCGCTTCGGACAACACCGGCCAGGGAAACAGCCGGGGAACACTGACTGTTTTCGCCGCGGCGTCCCTTAAGGCCAGTTTCACCGAGCTCGCGGAACGGTTCGAAAAGGAGAATCCCGGAACTGTCGTCACCCTTAGCTTTGCCGGGTCGTCGGACCTGGCCACCCAGGTCAGCCAGGGCGCTCCCGCGGACGTGTTCGCCTCGGCGGACACCAGCAACATGGCCAGGCTGCAGGACGCCGGCCTGGTGGACGGCCAGCCGCGGGACTTTGCCACCAATACCCTGGCCATCGCCGTCCCGGCAGGGAACCCGGCAGGAATCGGATCCTTCGCGGACCTGGCCAGGAGCGGAACGAAGCTCGTGATGTGCGCCCGCCAGGTGCCCTGCGGGGCCGCCGCGGCCGCCGTCGAACAGCAGACTGGGACGGACCTCAGCCCGGTCAGCGAGGAAAACTCGGTGGCTGATGTCCTGGGGAAAGTCAGCTCGGGAGAGGCTGACGCCGGACTCGTCTATGTCACCGATCTCCGGGCATCCGTCGGCAAGGTGGAAAGCGTTCCCTTTCCGGAGTCGGCCGCAGCGGTGAACACGTACCCCATCGCAACGCTTGCCGGCAGCCGCAACAAGACCGCTGCCGCAAAGTTCCTGGAGCTGGTGGCAGGCCCCGAAGGCGGGGAAGTCCTGGCGGCCGCCGGGTTTGGGCCGGTGGGCAGCAGATGATGGGCTGCACGTGACGGGCGGGCAGCAGGCGTATACGGGCATTCCCCGGTGGCTCTACGCGCTCGCAGTCCTTGCCGCCACGATGGTGGTCCTTCCGCTCGTCGCCATGGTGGCACGGGTCAACTGGGCCAACTTCCTTTCGCTGGTCACGTCCGAGTCCGCCCTTGCGGCGCTGGGGCTGAGCCTGCGGACATCGGCGGCCAGCACTGCCCTGTGCGTCGTGCTCGGCGTTCCGCTGGCGGTGGTCCTTGCCCGCGGCGCGCTCCCGCTGCTGGGGCTCCTGCGCTCGCTGGTGCTGCTCCCGCTGGTCCTGCCGCCCGTGGTGGGCGGCATCGCCCTCCTGTACACCTTCGGCCGGCAGGGCCTCCTGGGCAGGACGATTGAGGTGCTGGGGCTGCAGATTGCGTTTTCCACCACCGCCGTGGTCCTGGCCCAGACATTCGTGGCCCTGCCGTTCCTGGTGGTCAGCCTGGAAGGTGCGCTGCGCACCGGCGGACACAGGTACGAGGCGGTGGCAGCGACGCTCGGCGCATCGCCCGGAACCGTCTTCCGCCGCGTCACGCTGCCGCTCGTCCTGCCCGGCCTGGCATCAGGGGCGGTCCTTGCCTTCGCCAGGAGCCTGGGCGAATTCGGCGCCACCCTCACGTTCGCGGGCAGCCTGCAGGGGGTCACCCGGACGCTGCCGCTGGAAATCTACTTGCAGCGGGAGACCGACCCCGACGCCGCCGTCGCGCTATCCCTGGTGCTGGTGGCCGTGGCAGTGGCCGTGGTGGCACTTGCGTACCGGCGCCCCGCGGGCAGGACTCCCGCCCTCCGGTTGTCCGGACAGCGGACGACGCCGGCTCCCGCGGCGGGCGGGGATGTTCCGTGACGTTCTCGTTCCAGGCAGCCGTGGCGGAGCGCGGTTTCGACGTCGACTTCTCCGTTGGGCCCGCTGAAACCGTTGCAGTGATGGGACCGAACGGCGCCGGCAAGTCGACGCTGTTCTCCGTCATTGCGGGGCTGCTGCGGCCGGACAGCGGACGGGCCGAGCTGGACGGCCGGACCCTGTTCCATGTGGGGGACGGACGGAACCAGTGGACCCCGCCCCACCGCCGGGGGACGGCCCTGCTGGCGCAGGAACCGCTGCTTTTCCCGCATCTCAACGCCGCGGACAACGTGGCCTTCGGCCCACGCAGCGCGGGCGCGTCCAAGCTGCTGGCCAGGGCCAGGGCGCTGCAGTGGCTGGCACAGGTGGAAGCTGAAGGCCTTGCAGCACGCCGTCCCGGGGAGCTTTCGGGCGGGCAGGCCCAGCGCGTTGCCGTGGCCCGGGCGCTCGCCGCGGATCCCGGCCTCCTCCTCCTCGATGAACCGACGGCCGCGCTGGACATCCACTCGGCCCCGCTGCTCCGGCGGCTGCTCAAACACGTCCTCGCGGACCGGCCGGCCATCATCATCACCCACGATGTCCTGGACGCGCTGATGCTGGCGGACCGGGTGGTGATCCTTGAAAACGGGGGCATCACAGAGGAGGGCCCCACGCGGCAGGTGCTGCAACGGCCCCGCAGCGCCTTCGCGGCCGGGCTGGCAGGGCTCAATTTCGTTCCCGGGACGCTCGCCGGGGACGGCATCCTGACAAGCCGGGGCCAGCACATAGCCGGACACAGCGAGGACCCTATTCCCCCGGGACAGGCGGCGGTGGCCGTGTTCCCGCCGTCGTCCGTTTCCGTCTTCCTCACCGATGCCCACGGAAGCCCGCGTAATTCCTTCGGGGTGGCCATCACCGATCTTGAACCGCATGGCGACTTCGTCCGCGTCAGGGCAGGAAGCCTGGCGGCGGACATCACTCCTGCGGCTTCGGCGGACCTCGGCCTGGTTCCCGGGTTGGCGGTGCACTTCGTGGTGAAGGCGACGGCGGTGTCGGTCTACCCGTTATAGGAGGACCGTGCCCCGCCCTACATGCCGGGCAGGTCCAAAGTTTCGTAGACCTGGATGCTGGCCCCGGGCATCATCAGGTGGGGGTGGCCGTTCAGCAGCGCCTGTGCACCGGCAAGATCATCGGCCTGGATGATCCCGTAACCTGCCACCCCTGCAGGGGCTTCAGAGGCCCCAGCAGCGGTGATTTCCGTTCCGGCACCCAGCGGACTCCCCATGTCCACGATGCCGTCACCGGCGCGCCCGGCCCATTCCATCCAGGCTTTCATGCCCTCCTGCGCGGCTTCCGGCGAGCTTTCCGCCATCTGGGCCTGGGCTGACTGCTGTGCGACGTAAAGAACCACGAACTTTTTCACGGATTGTCCCCTCTTGATTGCGCCGGCGGCACGCTGCCCCAGGCCACAGGCCGATAGTAGAGTGCGCGGCGGCGGATGTGAACAGCAGGGATGGACGCAGATAGGGCCCATTGCCCCTTACGCCGCCGTCGGTGAGCTGTTTCGCTGTAGGCAAACAGTCCCGGAAAGAATCCCCAAATGAAAGTTGAGCGTAGTACACTCAACTTAGGAAAACTGCCCCCGGAAGGAGCTCCCTTTGGACGTCAAATTCACCACCAAGAGCCAGGAGGCTCTTTCGGCTGCGGCCATGAACGCCTCGACGGCCGGAAACCCCCAGGTGGAGCCGGCCCACCTGCTCAAGGCGCTGATGGACCAGCGCGAAGGAGTCGCCGTGGCGCTGCTGCGCGCCACCGGTGCCGATCCGGACTCGGTCAGCGTCCAGGCAAGCAGCGCCATCAAGGCCCTGCCGGCGACCTCCGGCGGCTCCAGCCAGCAGGCCCAGCTCTCCCGCCCCGCCCTGCAGGCCATCCAGAACGCCAAGAATGAGGCCGACCGGCTGGGCGATACTTTCGTCTCCACGGAGGTCCTCCTGCTCGGGCTGTCCGCGGGCAATGATGCCGCAGCCCGCCTGCTGCGCGACGCCGGCGCCTCCCATGAAGCGCTGCTCGCCGCCCTGCCGGGTGTCCGCGGCGACCGCAAGGTGGACAGCCCGGACCCGGAAAACACCTTCCAGGCGCTTGAGAAGTACGGCACGGACCTTACTGGAATGGCCCGGGCAGGCAAGCTGGACCCCGTGATTGGCCGGGATTCCGAAATTCGGCGCGTCATCCAGGTCCTGTCCCGGCGCACCAAGAACAATCCTGTGCTGATCGGCGAACCGGGAGTGGGCAAGACCGCCGTGGTGGAAGGGCTGGCGCAGCGAATGGTGGCGGGCGACGTGCCCGAAAGCCTGCGCGGCAAGACCCTCATCTCCCTTGACCTGGGCTCCATGGTGGCGGGCGCCAAGTACCGCGGCGAGTTCGAGGAGCGGCTGAAGGCGGTCCTTGAGGAGATCAAGGGCTCCGAGGGCCAGGTCGTGACCTTCATCGACGAAATCCACACGGTTGTGGGTGCGGGAGCCACCGGTGATTCCTCGATGGATGCCGGCAACATGCTCAAGCCCATGCTGGCCCGCGGCGAGCTGCGGCTGATCGGTGCGACCACGCTGGATGAGTACCGCGAAAACATCGAGAAGGACGCCGCCCTTGAGCGCCGCTTCCAGCAGGTGTACGTGGGTGAGCCGAGCGTGGAGGACACCATCGGCATCCTCCGCGGCCTCAAGGAGCGCTACGAGGCGCACCATAAGGTGTCCATCGCGGACTCCGCCCTTGTGGCCGCCGCAACGCTGTCCAACCGCTACATCTCGGGCCGGCAGCTGCCGGACAAGGCCATCGACCTGGTGGACGAGGCCGCGTCCCGCCTCCGGATGGAGATCGACTCGGCGCCGGAGGAGATAGACCAGCTGCGGCGCCAGGTGGACCGGCTCACCATGGAGGAGCTGGCCCTGGCCGGGGAATCGGATCCGTCCTCGGTGGAGCGGCTGGCGGCGCTCCGCGCCGACAAGGCTGACAAGGAAGAGGAGCTCTCCGCACTTAACGCCCGCTGGGAGGCCGAGAAGGCGGGACTTAACCGGGTGGGTGACCTGAAGGCCAAGCTCGACGAACTGCGCTCGGCCGCGGACAAGGCCCAGCGCGAGGGCGACCTGGAGACTGCTTCACGGATTCTCTATGGGGAAATCCCGGCGCTCGAACGCGAGCTGAACGCTGCTGCTGAAGCGGAGGCCGCCGTGGTGGACAAGCCTGCCCAGATGGTGGCCGAGGAAGTGACGGCTGAGGATATTGCCGAGGTCATCTCCGCCTGGACAGGCATTCCCGCCGGACGCATGCTGCAGGGCGAGAGCCAGAAGCTGCTGCACATGGAGGCCGAGCTCGGGAAGCGGCTGATCGGCCAGTCGAAGGCCGTCGCGGCAGTCTCTGACGCCGTCCGGCGCGCGCGTGCCGGGATCAGCGATCCCAACCGCCCCACGGGTTCGTTCCTTTTCCTGGGACCCACCGGCGTGGGCAAGACCGAGCTGGCCAAGGCGCTGGCGGACTTCCTGTTCGACGACGAGCGCGCCATGGTGCGCATCGACATGTCCGAGTACGGCGAGAAGCACTCCGTGGCCCGGCTTGTGGGCGCGCCTCCGGGTTATGTGGGCTACGAGGAGGGCGGCCAGCTGACGGAAGCCGTCCGCCGTCGG
This sequence comes from Arthrobacter sp. AB6, assembly GCF_031844545.1. NCBI lineage: Bacteria > Bacillati > Actinomycetota > Actinomycetes > Micrococcales > Micrococcaceae > Arthrobacter > Arthrobacter sp. AB6. The sequence goes on along the minus strand of NZ_JAUZVL010000003.1, from coordinate 192,676 downwards.
CCGTATTCAGTGATCCTGCTGGATGAGGTGGAGAAGGCCCACCCCGAGGTCTTCGATATCCTCCTGCAAGTGCTCGACGACGGCCGGCTCACCGATGGCCAGGGCCGCACCGTGGACTTCCGCAACGTGATCCTGGTGCTGACTTCCAACCTGGGCAGCCAGTTCCTGGTGGACCAGTCCCTGGACGCCGAAGCCAAGCGGAATGCGGTCATGGCCACCGTCAACGCATCCTTCAAACCGGAGTTCCTGAACCGGCTGGACGAGGTGGTGCTGTTCGACGCCCTGACCGTGGAGGAGCTTGCGCGCATTGTGGAGCTTCATGTGGACGAACTCGGACGCCGGCTCCATGAGCGCCGCCTGACCCTCGAAGTCACGGATGGTGCCCGGGCCTGGCTCGCCATCTCCGGGTTCGACCCCGCCTATGGCGCCCGGCCGCTCCGCCGCCTGGTGCAGCGGGAAATCGGCGACAGGCTGGCGAAAGCGATCCTGGCCGGCGAGATCAGCGACGGCGACACGGTGCTGGTGGACACGGCAGCGGACCTCGAGGAACTCACGGCGGCCGGAACCGGACTCCCATCCGCGCCGGTGGGCGGCAGCGGCCTGTCCGTCCGCCGCAAGGACTAAAGCCAGGGGCTATGGATGCCAGGCGTGCTGCCCGGGCGGCCTGGCTGCTAGGGCAGCACGCTTGCATTGATCACGTTGCCGCCGGGGGCAACTACATAGCAGTCCACCCTGCGGTCGCCGGATTCCCAGCTGGTGGTGCTGGGGAAGCTGCGCTCGAAGTTCAGGTCGTAGTCGTTGGCGGCCGGGCCCAGCCTTGCTGCCTGGCACGCTTCCAGGGCCTTCGCCTTCAGTGCCTCGGCACCGGGATAGGATCCGCCCTCCGGGTAGCGGAACAACGCCACGAGCTGGGCGGAGTGCGCGGTATCGCACGGCACCACGGTGGAGGACAGTGACTCGGGGTCGAAGTCCTTGAAGCAGTCGCCCAGCGCATAGTCGGCGGGCTGGACCCCCTCGCGTGGCAGTGGCAGCGGCGTTGCGGGTGGCGTGACCGTGGTTTCCACCACCCCCGGAACCTGGCCCCGTGAAGTGCTGCTGTCCGGGTTGGAGTTCAGCCACAGGGCGAGCCACGCCAGCGAGCCGATAACGGCCAGCAGGACTGCCACAAAGAACGCTATCCACAGGGTCGGCCGCTTCACCCGCCCGGATCTCGGCGCCGCACCGTCCTGCGGTTCCATATGCGGGTGCAGGACCGGCCGGGCAGCAGGGGCGGGCACGCGCGGCAGCCCGGCGGTGGGGGGCGAGGAGGGTTTCGGCGGGACGTCCTGGTGGTTCACGGGTATGGATCCTCCTGCGTTCTATCCGCGGCGGGCAGCCGGTCTGCGGCCTGTATCAGCAGTTGTCCAAGTGACTCTACCGAAGAAAAAAGCCGTAAACCTGCGGATCGGGGCCGTGAATGGTAACCCAAACCACCTTCGGGGGCCGTCCGTGGCGAGCGGGGGCAGTCGAAAGCATGTAATCTAGGTGTACGACAAATTGACCAAACATTCCGGGGCCTCACCGATAGCCAAGGTGACCACCTCCGGTCCAAGTACAAAAGGGGGTCACGCCATGGGGCGCGGCCGTCAAAAGGCAAAAGCTACCAAGCAGGCTCGGGATATCAAGTACTACTCCCCGAACACTGACTACTCGGCACTTCAGCGTGAGCTGACGGGTCCAAGCAGTCGTGCCACGAGCCATTACGCGAATGAGCCGGTTGAGCCGGACTATTCGGCATATGTGGATAAGTACGCGGATGATTTGGAAGAAGACGACGACGAGGTAGACACCCGTCGGATCGGCTAGTTGTCGCAAGGTGCTGTTGCCGTTACCGGGCAGCCCTGTGACGCCGCAGCACTAACGGATCCAGCGATGGATCCTGGTCCCGGGACCGGTGCGGCGCTTCTTTTTCGGCCCTTGGATCCTGGTGGGTTCCAAGATGCCGACTTCAGTTATTGGGCCCGCTGCCCGCACCTCAACGGTGCGGGCGGCGGGCTTTCTGTTGCCACGCGCCAGCCAGTCCCACGGCCCGTACGGACGCCAGGACCAGTGCGGAGGCGGGTGCCAGGACTCCCCGCGAGGTGCGCTCAACATGGCCCATGCCCTCGGCCAGGATGAGTCCACACCCGGCGAGGGCTGCTGCGGGCCCGGCCCCAGGAACCGAGAGCCGCGAGCGCGAGCGCGGTTCCGGGCGGCCGCTGCCGGGAGGATATAGCGGAGCATGATGCGCGACGCCTAGAAGGGCCCCAGCCGGTGGCTGGGGCCCTTGGGCAAGGCTTGGAATTGCGGGACGCTGCGCCATGCGCTGTGTGGCATGTCCCCCGTGCAGCCTGCTGAACTGCTAGTTATTCACGATGCGCACCGGGCCGGTGGCGGTATCGCAGACGGTCTGTTCGGTGCCGGTGGCGTCTACTGCTTCGCCAAGAACTGCGACCGATCCGATGTCGGCGACATCGCAGAGGGTTGCTGCGACACTGGCTGCAACATTCACGTCCACGGCATCCTCGACAGTGATGTCGCCGACCGTGACATTTACAAGGCCGTCATTCAACGTATTGTTGTTCGCTGCGTGTGAAGGTCCGGCGACGGCGCCCAGCAAGAACAGGCTTCCAGCGGCTGCGGCGGTGGTTTTCTTCAGAACTGACATAATTTTCGCTCCCTTGATATCTGCCCCGGTGCCCCTGTGGGCAGTCCGCCCGCAATTGGGCATGTTGACTGCCTGATGCCGTGCTGCTGCACGGCGCAGGTACCGGACGTCTTTATGGTTGCTTCTTGGCATCCGCCGGATCGGCGGGGGAAGGCGGTCCAACCGAGCGGGCACTTGCCGCCGGACTCGGGCGGGGCGGGCATTACGCTCTCGAAAACCCCGCGTTGACCTTCTGTGCTGCACTTCCATTTAAAAGCCTAAAGGTAAGCATGCTTAGCAGTCAAGGGGACTGAGTGTTTTATCTCAGATAACCGGTTTTGGGGGCATTCCCCGGCGCCGGTTAAAGCAATCGAGTGCTCCTTATACTGCCGCTTTGACGGGGCAAAGCGGCCGGTACGGAGCACTCGATGGAGTATTTAGGCGTAGGCGTTGACCAGGCGAACCGCGCCGCCGTTTACGCCCTTGGCGCCCTGGACGTAGTCCGGCCCGGTCTTGAGGATTGCATCCGAATCCTCGGTGACGGTGCCCATGACCCAGGACAGCAGGCCGCGGTCGTTGAGGCGGGCCACTGCAGCGTCCGCGGCTTCGGCGGACACGATGGCCACCATGCCCACACCCAGGTTCAGGGTGCGTTCCAGGTCCGCCAGCGGCACGTTGCCCAGTTCGGACACCAGCTTGAAGATGGCAGGCAGCTCCCAGGTGTTGCGGTCCACGGTGGCCACGAGGCCCTGGGGGAGCACGCGGGCCAGGTTGGCGGCGAGGCCTCCGCCGGTGACGTGGCTGAAGCCGTGCACGGCAGACGAGCCCGTGACAGGGAAGGCGCGGGCCAGGTCCAGGCAGTCGGCAGCGTAGACGCGGGTGGGCTCGAGAAGTTCCTCGCCCAGGGTGCGGCCCAGTTCGGAGACCTGGCGGTCCAGTGCCCAGCCGGCGTGGTTGATCACGCGGCGGACCAGGGAATAGCCGTTGGAGTGCAGGCCGGAGGAGGCCATGCCGATGACCACGTCACCGGCGCGCACGCGGTCCGGACCCAGGAGCTGGTCGGCTTCAACCACGCCGGTGGCCGCGCCTGCGACGTCGTACTCGTGCTCGCCCAGCAGGCCGGGGTGTTCGGCGGTTTCACCGCCCACCAGGGCCGTTCCGGCCACGGAGCATGCTGCTGCGATGCCGCGGACAATATCGGCGATGCGCTCCGGCACCACCTTGCCGCAGGCGATGTAGTCGGTCATGTACAGCGGCTCAGCGCCAACCACGACGATGTCATCCACCACCATGCCGACGAGGTCGAAGCCGATGGTGTCGTGGATGTCCATGGCCTGGGCGATGGCAACCTTGGTGCCCACGCCGTCGGTGGACGTGGCCAGCAGCGGCCTCTTGAAGGTCAGGAGACGGGAGACGTCGTAGAGCCCGGCGAACCCGCCCACCCCGCCGATCACCGAGGAGTTGTGGGTGGCCTTGACGGCCCCCTTCATCAGCTCGACGGCGCGGTCCCCGGCTTCAACGTCAACGCCGGCTGAGGCGTAGGTGATGCCGGCGGCGTTACCGGGGGTGTTGCCAGGGGCGGGGGCAGCGGAAGTCATACGGACTCTTTCTTGTCAGCGCCGGTGGCGGCGTGTGCGTCCGGCACGAGGTCGGCGTCGGTCAGCAGGTTTTCAAACTCGGAGTCCGGCCCAGGATCGCAACCGGTGGCGCCGGACTTCTCCGCAGGATCTTCCTGGGAATCGACGGAGAGGGCCGCTGTTGCGCCCGGAAGGGCCGACGGCGAGGGCCTGAGGCCGCCGAGGTCCGTCCGCTCCAGCAGGTTCTTGCCCAGCTTGTCCGCACCCGGAAGCTCGATGGGGTACTTGCCGGTGAAGCAGGCAGTGCAGAGCCTCTCCCGCGGCTGCCGGGTGGCGCCGATCATCCCGTCCTCGGAGATGTAGGCCAGCGAGTCCGCCCCGATGGCCTGCGAGATCTCGTCGATGGTGGCGCCGTTGGCAATCAGCTCGGCCCGTGAGGCGAAGTCGATGCCATAGAAGCACGGCCACTGCACGGGCGGGGACGAAATCTTGACGTGGACGGCGGCTGCCCCGGCCTCGCGGAGCATGCGGACAATGGCCCGCTGGGTGTTGCCGCGGACGATGGAATCGTCCACCACCACAACGCGCTTGCCACGGATCACGGACTCGAGGGCGTTGAGCTTGAGCCGGATGCCCAGCTGGCGGAGGGTCTGCGAGGGCTGGATGAACGTGCGGCCCACGTAGGAGTTCTTGACGAAGCCGTGTGCAAAGGGAATCCCGGATTCCTCGGCGTAGCCCACGGCCGCCGGAGTGCCCGACTCCGGCACCGGGATGACGATGTCCGCCACCTGCGTGTTTTCGCGGGCCAGCTGGCGGCCCATCTCCACGCGGGACTCATAGACGGAGCGGCCGGCAATGGCGGCGTCCGGACGCGCAAGGTAGACGTACTCGAAAACGCAGCCGGCCGGCGTCGCCTCTGCAAAGCGCTGGGAACGTACGCCCTGCTCGTCGATGGCGATGAACTCACCGGGCTCGATTTCGCGGATAAAGCTGGCGCCCACGGTGGCGAGGCCGGACTGCTCGGAGGCCACAACCCAGCCGCGTTCCAGCCGGCCCAGGACCAGCGGGCGGATGCCGTAGGTGTCCCTGGCGGCGTACAGCGTGCCTTCGTCCATGAAGACGAAACAGAAGCCGCCCTTGATCTTGGGCAGGAGCTCGATGGCCGTCTCTTCGAGGCTCTTCCCCGGCTCGCCCTCCAGCAGGGCGGTGACCAGGGCGGTGTCCGAGGTGTTGCCCTGCTTCATTTCGCCGGTGAGCTGGTCGCCGTGGCGCTCCTGGATCATGGCGTTCAGCTCGGCCGTGTTGGTCAGGTTGCCGTTGTGTGCCAGGGCGACGGTGCCGGTGCTGGTGGCGCCGAGGGTGGGCTGCGCGTTGGCCCAGTGGCTTGCGCCGGTGGTGGAGTAGCGGCAGTGTCCCACCGCCAGGTGCCCGGTCAGGGTGTTCAGCGTGGTCTCGTCGAAGACCTGGGAGACGAGTCCCATGTCCTTGTAGACGTTGATCCGCTTGCCGTCGCTGGTGGCAATACCAGCCGACTCCTGACCGCGGTGCTGTAGTGCATACAGCCCGTAATAGGTAAGTTTTGCTACCTCTTCACCTGGTGCCCAGACTCCGAAGACGCCACAAGCGTCCTGCGGGCCTTTTTCGCCAGGGAGAAGATCATGGGAAAGTTTTCCATCGCCGCGTGCCACTGGTCGATTATCTCACGACATGCGGTAGGACTTTTCCGGCCGCCCGTTTGTGACCGGGGCGCGCTGTAACCGGGGCTACGGCTGGGGATCCGTGTCCGGCTCGGAGTCCGGCACGGCTTCCACCACGGCCCGCTGCTGCCGCCTGACACTGCGGCGGTCCAGGATCAGCGCCAGCACGGCCCCAAGGATGGCGCCGCCGCCCGCGAACAGCACCATGAAGAACCCAAAGACAGCGCCGGCGTCGAAGCTGGGGTTCGCCGGAACGGCATACGCCACCACCGCTGCAGCCGCGATGCCCGCCAGTGCGCCGAGGATGAGGAAGGGCACATACTTGGGCGCGCGGCGGACGGTAACTTCGCGCTGCTCGGCAGGGGGTTGTTCAGAAGGCATGCATCAAGCCTACATTTTTCGAAGCTTCAGCTGCCGCGGTAGGTGGAGTAGGCGAACGGGCTCAGGAGGAGGGGGACGTGGTAGTGCTCCGGGCCGGTCACCTCGAACACCAGGTCCACTTCCGGGAAGAACGTGGCTGTCTGCAGGCCTGCGTAGTAGTCCCCGGTGGCGAAGTTCAGCTTGTAGTGCCCGGCCTCCAGCCGCTCCGGACCGAGGTCCTTGGCGCGGCCGTCGGCGTCGGTGGTGGAATCTGCCACGTGGCGCCAAGTGCCGCCGTCGTTCCGGTAGAGGACGACGGCGACTCCCGCGGCCGGGCGTCCGGCACCGGTGTCCAGGATGTGCGTAGTGACGTGGGAGACGCTCATTCGGTGATCAGTCCTTCAAGCCGGAGCACGGCAATTTCGCGCAGCTGCTGGGCCACGATCGTGTCTTCTTCGGCCGGGGAGTTTGCGAGCCGTTCATTCAGGGCCTGCAGGATTTCCGGGGCGGTGCGGCCGGCGGCGCGGATCAGGAAGACCCTTCCGAACTTCTCCTCGTAATCCCTGTTGCCTCGGGCCAGGGCTTCCGTGAGGGCCGTGTCTGCAGGATCCACCCCGGCCTGCTCGGAACGGGACATGGACGCCTCGGTCGTGGCCGCCGTCGGACGTTCCCCGATGCGCGGATGGTGCGCCATGGCGGACTCCACCTCGGCAGGGGTAAAGGGGGTGGCTGACTGCGAGGCGTAGGTGAGCAGGGAAGCCTTGCTGGTGAACGGGCGGCCCGCCGTGACGGCATCCACCCATCGCGTGACGTCGATGCAGGGCCTCAGTATTTCTGCGGCCCGGGCAGGGTCCGCGCTGTTGAATTCGGCAAGCTTCATGCTGGCTGTTCCTAGGTGGCGATCTGCTGGCATCCATGGTGACGGCTATGCGGAGGCCGGACTTCCCGGCGCCGGCAACTGGCTGTCGCGCGGCTTCCACATCATGGAACTGTTATTTCAGCATACGTAATATTCAAGAGCAGGCGCGCTGTGGTGTCAAGAAGGTTACAACAGAAACGGTGTTGCCCGATCTTGCGGAAATCCTTGGACCGGCTTGCCCGGACATTGAGGTGCGGGCGGGACACTCGAAGACAGGCAGCAGCTTCCATCGGACAAGGGTCAAAGACGACCCGCCGGGGAGGTTGAACGGCTCGGAGAAGGTGCAGCCCATGCGACAAGTCAAGATCACAGACCATACGGCGGTCGGTTCGGCTGCCGCCGCGGCCCTGGACAAGGGCCTGGAGAAGAGCCGCGCTTTGATGCGCGTCTACTTTCACAGGCGGAAGGTCCGGGCAGCAGCCAGTGCGTTGGCCGAAGCCCTGGCGGAATCGAGGGAGGTCTGGAGTTGGCCGGGGGACAGGCTTCCGCTAGGCGCCGAGATGTCCCAGCAGGTGGAGAAGCTGACCCGCCGGCTCAAGTTGGAAACCGAAGCGCACCACAGGCTGGAGACGCTTTTCAGGACTGCGGCCGGGGGCCGTTCCGTACTGGCGCTTTAAGTGCCACACTTATGAGCAATCGAGTGGCTGGGGGTTTACCGGGTCAGGAGATTGCTATGAGTTGGTTTACAGGGTGGGCGTACCTTATTGCTGGGCTCATGACAGCCGATGCGCTGCTGCTGGCGCTGTGGGCAATTGACGAGGGCTGGCCCGGGAGCTGGTGGAAGAAGCCCTGACGCGCCGGGGCGCCCTTAGCTCGGCCGCAACTCCAGGCGCATCAGCACCCGAGGGAAGCCATTAAGGACTGACTCCGTGTCCGCGGCCTTGGTGAAACCCGCGTCCTCAAACAGTTTCCGCGTGCCCACATAGGCCATGGTGAGGTCCACTTTCCTGCCGCTGTTGTCCACCGGATAGCCCTCGATGGCCGGGGCGCCATAACTCCGGGCCAGGTCCACGGCCCCTGCCAGCAAATGGTGCGAAATGCCCCTGCCGCGGTATCCAGGCCGCACCCTGATGCACCAGACCGACCACACATCCGCATCGTCCACATGGGGGATCTTCCGGTTGCGGGCGAAACTGGTATCCGCGCGGGGGTGGACCGCTGCCCACCCAACTGGCTCGCCGCCGTCGTACGCCAAAACCCCCGCCGGTGGATCCTCCGCGACCAACTGCCTGACCAGCTCTCCGCGCTCGGTCCCGCGCAGCGCCTGGTTCAGTTTGGACGGGATGCGGTAGCTCAGGCACCAGCACACGTTGGCGTCCGGCCGCTTGGGCCCAACTATGGTTTTGACGTCCTCGAACTGTGTTGCGGGCCGGACCTGGATGGCCATGCGGCAATCCTGTCACCGGGCAGGGGCTCCGGCAACAGCACTCTCGAGGCCTCCGTAGGGCATTGCCGTGCCACAGAAGGGGGACACCCGGACCGGGCAGCGTTAGACTGGGCAGCCAGGCAACGGCAGAAGACATGGCGGGCACAATGAACGATAATCTGCATCTCACTCCGGACGACCAGTTCCCCGAGGACCTCCAAAAGGTATCGGATAACGAATTGCAGGTCCTGGACAGCCGCATCCAGCGCCAGCTCGACCACGAAATGGTGATAGACGGCGAATCGGACCGTGAAACGGAATTCCGCCACTACGAACTGGACGTTGAATTCAACGACCGCGACAAGCGCTGACTCGCTGGCCGTGTCCGTGAGTGTGGGATGTCACTACACTGGGACGCATGACCGAGCAGGAACCGGTCCGGCCGCGCGCCGCTTCAGCAGACGACGGCGGGAAAAGACCCAGCAGGGACATAGCGGACACGTCCGTCCCGGTGGAGGTAGGGGAGGCTCCGCACCTTACTGATCCGGACGCCGTCGACACTTCCCTGCGCACTCCGGCCCAGCGCTCCCGCACTTTCACCGGGATCCTGGTGAACACCGCCCTCGCCAACGTCACCACCAGCTACCTCTGGTTTGCGCTGACTTTCTGGGTGTACCTGGAAACGCGCAACGTCATAGCAACCGGCGTGGTGGGCGGTGCCTACATGCTGCTGATCGCACTGTCCAGCATCAGCTTCGGCACCTTCGTGGACCGCTACCGCAAACTGGCCGTGATGCGCTTCGCAGCTGCCTTCACCCTGGTGATGTTCGTGCTGTCCGGGGTCATGTTCCTGCTGACCCCCACGTCGTCGCTGCTGGACCTGGCCCGGCCGTGGTTCTGGGTTTTCGTCATGGTCATCCTGATTGGCGCCGTGGTGGAAAACATGCGGAACATCGCCCTCTCCACCACCGTCACCATCCTCATCGAGCCGGACCGGCGGGCAAACGCCAACGGGCTGGTGGGCATGGTGCAGGGACTGATGTTCATTGTCACCTCGGTGCTTTCCGGGCTCTCGGTGGGACTGCTGGGCATGGGCTGGACCATCGGTGCTGCCCTGGTGCTGACCGCGCTGGCGTTCGCGCACCTGCTCACCCTGCGCATGCCTGAAGAGGTGCGTGCCGCCGCAACGGATGCGCACGGCGGGTTCGACCTGCGCGGCTCCCTCGCCGCAGTGCTGGCCATTTCGGGGCTGTTCGCGCTGATCCTCTTCTCCACGTTCAACAATTTCATCGGCGGGGTCTACATGGCGTTGATGGACCCGTACGGCCTGGAGATGTTCCCCGTTGAACTGTGGGGGATCTTCTCCGCTGTCGGCTTCACCGGGATCCTGGTGGGCGGGGCATTGATCGGAAAGTTCGGGCTCGGGGCCAATCCGCTGCGCACCCTCCTCGCCGCCGTGGTCCTGATGGGCGTCCTCGGCGGGGTGTTCACGCTGCGGGAGTGGGCCTGGCTCTACATCGCCGGCATCTGGGCGTACCTGGTCCTGGTGCCTTTTGTGGAAGCGGCCGAACAGACGGTCATCCAGCAGGTAGTGCCTTTGCAGCGGCAGGGCCGGGTGTTCGGGTTTGCCATGGCGTTCGAGTCCGCTGCTTCGCCGGTTACGGCATTCCTCATTGCGCCGATCGCCCAGTTCTGGATCATCCCCTACGCCCGGTCCGCCGACGGCGCCGCCCAGCTGGCCCCGCTCCTGGGCGAAGGCACCTCCCGCGGGATCGCCCTCGTGTTCCTGGTTGCGGGGAGCATCATGGTTGTGGCCGCGCTACTGGCCTTCCTGACGCCCGTCTATCGACGGATCTCTGCGTCCTATGCCCAGGCGGCAGCGGCCGAGGCGACAGCGCCGGCCAAAGGCTTTTGAGGCCTTGCGCTCCCGCAGTTAATGAACTGCGAGAGCGTCCGGGGAAAGGCCGCGTTAACTGCGAGAGCGTCCGGGGGAAAGCCGCGTTAACTGCGAGAGCGTCCGGGGAAAGGCCGCGTTAAGTGCGAGAGCGTCCGGGGGAAACCGGCATTAAGTGCGAGAGCGTTAGATCCCCAGGGCTTCCTTCAGGGCCGCGACGTGGCCGTCGGCCTTCACCTGGTACTGGGCAAGCGTGACATTGCCTTCGGGGTCCACCACTACGGTGGAACGGACGATGCCCTCGACGATTTCGCCGTTGACGAGCTTTTCACCCCAGGCGCCGTAGGCGAGGGCGACGGCGTGGTCGGGGTCGGAGAGCAGCGGGAAGGTCAGGGAGAAGTCGCCCGTGAAGCCGGCCAGGGCCTCCGGGGCGTCAGGAGAGATGCCGATGACCTCGTAGCCCTTGCCCTGCAGTGAGGCCAGGCTGTCACGGAAATCGCAGGCCTCGGTGGTGCAGCCGGGGGTGGCGGCCTTGGGGTAGAAGTACACAATGACGTTCTTGCCACGGTAGTCGGCCAAGGCAGTCTGGCGGCCCTGGGCGTCCTGAAGGGTGAAATCCGGGGCCTGGGTTCCGGGCTGAAGCTTGGTGGTCAAAGTCTGGCTCATGGCATTCCTTTGGAAGTCTTTGTCAGGTAATGGCAAAACATCAAGTGAAGCGGGTTTCCGCTGAGTGATACAACTCCGGCGTCATATGCAGTATTCCGCCGGGCCGCGAACGGTGGCGCAGGGACCGGGCACAAACTGGTATCCGCCGCCCCGGACGGTGGCCACGGCATGGCGCGCATTCCCGAGTTTCCCGCGTATCCGGCCCACATACACATCGATGGCGCGGGCTGACGCGCCGGGGAACTGCAGCGACTCCAGGAACTCCTGCAGTTCCTCCCTGTCCACGGGCCGGGACAGGTGGGTCACCAGGTACCTGAGCACCTTGGACTCGACGCCGGTCAGCGGCACCGGGCTGCCGTCCAGCAGGACGATGTCCGCCGCAAGGTCCACGGCCACCCGGCTGACAGGGCCGGCCGACGGCGGCAGGCGCGTGCCGCCGTCGTCCTTTGAAAGTGCCGGGTTGGCTGCCTCCGCCGCGGGGGGAGCCGGAGGGGAGTCGACTGCGGCTCCCCCCGTATCAGCGGAGGACCCTGACATGGGTGCTCCGGCGGCAGGCCAGTGGACTTCCGCCTCCGGAGCAGTCTGGAGGGCCCGTGCAAGGACCAGCTGGGCGGCCCGGGCCAGGAGGTCGGGGCTGGTGCCTTCCGCGGGGACTACCCACAGGGCCAGGCCACGTGCAGCCGCGCCGTGTGCTGCCGCCCCTTTCACCGGAAACCCGTGCCGCGCCCCCGCCCTTGGCTGGTGTGCTTCCACTGCCATGGCGCGTCCTTAGACTCCGCCGCGGCGGATCAGCTTGCCCGTGGGGGTCTGGCCGTCCACCACGGCGCCGCGCAGGAAGGTCCTGCGGACCACCCCGGACAGTGCCTTGCCGTCGTACGGGGTGATGGGGTTCTTGTGCTTGAGCTTGGACACGTCCACCACGAACGCCTCGTCGGGCGCAAAGACGGCGAAGTCGGCGTCGTAGCCCAGCGCCAGCTGTCCCTTGTTGGTCAGCCGGGCCAAGCCGGCTGGCTTCTCCGCCATCCAGGACACCACCTGTTCCAGCGGGATGCCGCGGTGCCGCGCCTCGGTCCAGATCAGGGACAGGCCCAGCTGCAGCGACGAGACACCGCCCCAGGCCACGGCGAAGTCGCCGTTCTCCAGGTCCTTCAGGTCCAGCGTGGAGGGGGAATGGTCCGAGACGATGCAGTCGATGGTGCCGTCCAGGAGGCCCTGCCACAGCAGCTCCCGGTTGGAGGCTTCGCGGATGGGCGGGCAGCACTTGTAGGCGGTGGCACCGTCCGGGATCTCCTCCGCCATGAGCGTGAGGTAGTGCGGGCACGTCTCCACGGTGAGCTTGACGCCGTCGCGCTTTGCACTGGCGATCATGGGCAGCGCGTCCGACGACGACAGGTGCAGGATGTGCGCACGCGCACCGGTCCAGCGGGCCCGTTCGATGACCTCGGCAATGGCCTTGTTCTCGGCGCCGCGGGGCCGCGAGGCCAGGAAGGTGGAGTAGTGGTCGCCGCCGGGGTGCGGGGCGCGGTCAATGGCGTGCGAGTCTTCGGCGTGGACGATCATGAGCGAGTCGAAGGACTTGAGCTCGGCCATGTCCTCCTCCATCTCGTCCGCGTCCAGGTGCGGGAACTCGTCCACGCCCGAGTGCAGGAGGAAGCACTTGAAACCGAATACGCCCTCGTCGTGCAGGGGGCGGAGATCGGCCTTGTTGCCGGGGATGGCGCCGCCCCAGAACCCGACGTCGATGAACGCCTGGTCCTCGGCCACCTCGCGCTTGAGCTTGAGGTTCTCCACCGTCGTGGTGGGCGGAACGGAGTTCAGCGGCATGTCGATGATGGTGGTGACGCCGCCGGCTGCTGCGGCGCGGGTGGCGGACGCGAAGCCCTCCCACTCGGTGCGGCCGGGCTCATTGACGTGGACGTGGGTGTCCACCAGGCCCGGGAGCAGCGTCTCATCGTCGGCAAGGTCGATGACTTCGGCGCCTGCCAGGCTGTTGCCCAGCGGCTCAAGGGCCACGATCTTCCCGTTGCGGACGCCCACCTCGCGCGGCGCGATGCCGGCGGTGGTCAGGATGCGCCGCCCCCGGATGACGAGGTCAAAACGTTCTTCAGACACGGAGGTCCTCCTTGGTACTTGCGGCGGCAGGCCCGTTGGTTGCCAGCACCGCACCGATCTGGGTGCCCAGCTGCTCCAGCAACGGCCCTGCCTCTGCTATGCACCTGTTTACATCGGTTTCGAGCGCCGTCAAAGCGTAGACATCCACGAATCCTGCGGCGGCGGCCTGGCCGTCCGTAAGGGTGGTACGGCCGCAGACGGCAATGACGGGAGTACCCTGCGCCGCCGCTGCCCTGGCAACGCCCATGGGGGTCTTGCCCAGCAGGCTCTGCTCATCCAGGCTGCCTTCGCCGGTGATCACCAGGTCGGCGCCGGCCAGGCGCTGCTCCAGTTCCGTGAACTCCAGGACCACGTCGATCCCTGGCCGCCGCGTTGCGGCGAGGACGGCGATGGCGGTGTAGCCTGCGCCGCCGGCTGCCCCGGCTCCCGGAGCCTCGGCAGCCTTAACAGCGCGGAATCCGATTTCCCTGGCCAGGACTTCGACAAACCTGGCCAGGGCGGCGTCGAGCATGCCGACGTCTTGTTGCGTGGCGCCCTTCTGCGGGCCGAAAATCGCCGCGGCGCCCTGGGGGCCCAGCAGGGGATTGTCGACGTCGGACGCCAGCACAAAGCGCGTGTCCTTCAGCCGGGGGTCGAACCCGCTGAAATCGATCCGGTCCAGGCGGGCGAGGGCGGCGCCGCCGGGTGGAAGTTCGTTGGCCTCGTTGTCCAGGAACCTGGCGCCGAGGCCCTGCAGGACTCCGGCGCCGCCGTCCGTGCTGGCGCTGCCGCCCACCCCAAGGATGATGCGGCTGCAGCCGGCGTCCAAGGCAGCGGTGATGAGCTGGCCGGTGCCCACGCTCGTGGCGGTGCGTGCCGCCGTCGAGCCTGGCCGCCCCCCAACCAGCGCCCCGGCGGGGAGCAGGGCCAGGCCCGAGGCAGCCGCCATCTCGATGACTGCCTCGTTGCCCCGGACCGCGAACTCGGCCGTGACCGGTTCCCCTGTTGGTCCGGCCACCACCGCGCTGCGGCGGGCGAAGCCGGAGCCGACGGCGGCGTCGAGGGTGCCCTCACCGCCGTCGGCTACCGGAATCCGGACCACATCGAGGTTGCCGATGCGTGCCGGGCCGGCCCCTCGCCGCAGCCCCTTTTCCAGGTAGCTGCACACTTCGGGGGCGGACAGGGATCCTTTGAACTTGTCCGGGGCAATGACGATCCGCATGGTTAGGCCTGCAGTGCCAGGATGGCGGTGGGAGCGTCGGCGGCGGTCTCTGCCAGTTCCTCGAACTCGTTGATGGCGTTGATCTCCAGTCCCATGGAGATGTTGGTGACCTTTTCCAGGATCACTTCCACCACCACGGGAACCTGGAACTCGCCCATCAGTGCCTTGGCCTTGTCGAAGGCGGCTGCGAGGTCGTTGGGGTCCTCCACGCGCACGGCCTTGCAGCCCAGGCCTTCGGCCACCTTGAGGTGGTCCACGCCATAGCCGCGGGTTTCCTCGGACAGGTGGGTGCTGTTGATGTTCTCGAAGGCCAGGGACACGTTCTGCTCCATGCTGAAGCCGCGCTGGGACTGGCGGATGAGGCCCAGGTAGGAGTTGTTCACCACCACGTGGATGTAGGGGAGGTTGAACTGCGCGCCAACGGCCAGCTCCTCGATCATGAACTGGAAGTCGTAGTCGCCGGAGAGGGCCACCACGGTCTCGTCCGGCTTGCCGCGGACCACGCCGAGGGCCGCCGGGGCGGTCCAGCCCAGCGGGCCTGCCTGGCCGGCGTTGATCCACTTGCGCGGCCCGAACACGTGCAGCATCTGCGCGCCGGCGATCTGGGACAGGCCGATGGTGGACACGTAGATGGTGTCGCGGCCGAAGGACTTGTTCATCTCCTCGTACACGCGCTGCGGCTTGATGGGGATGTTCTCGAAGTGCGTCTTGCGGTGCAGGGTGGCCCTCCGCTCCGCACACTCGGCAACCCAGGCGCTGTAGTCCGGCAGGGACCCTGCCGCCTTACGCTCCCTGGCGAGTTCAACCAGCCCTCCCAGCGCCGCGCCGGCGTCGGACGCGATGCCCAGGTCCGGCGAGAACACGCGGCCGATCTGCGTGGGCTCGATGTCGATGTGTACAAACTTGCGGCCCGCCGTGTAGGTGTCCAGGCCGCCGGTGTGGCGGTTGGCCCAGCGGTTCCCGACGCCGATCACGAAGTCGCTCCGCAGGTAGTTCTCGTTGCCGTAGCGGTGGCTGGTCTGCAGGCCCACCATGCCGGCCATCAGCCGGTGGTCGTCCGGGATGGTGCCCCAGCCCATCAGCGTGGGGATGACGGGGACGTCCAGGATCTCGGCCAGTTCCACCAGCTGTGCGGAGGCGCCGGCGTTGATGATGCCGCCGCCGGCCACGATCAGCGGGTGCTTGGCCGCGGTCAGCATGTCCAGGGCCTTTTCCAGCTGCTTGCGGGAGGCCCTGGGCTTTTCGACGGGCAGGGGCTCGTAGGTGTCGATGTCGAATTCGATCTCGGCGAGCTGCACGTCGATGGGCAGGTCCAGCAGCACAGGGCCGGGGCGGCCGGAGCGCATCAGCTGGAAGGCCTTCTGGAAGGCGCCGGGAACCTGGCCTGGCTCCAGGATGGTCATGGCCATCTTGGTGACCGGCTTGGCGATGGACTCGATGTCCACGGCCTGGAAGTCTTCCTTGTGCAGCTTGGCCACGGGGGCCTGGCCGGTGATGCAGAGCATCGGAATGGAGTCTGCCCAGGCGGCGTAGAGGCCGGTGATCATGTCCGTGCCGGCGGGGCCTGAGGTGCCGATGCAGATGCCGATATTGCCGTCCTTGGCGCGGCTGTAACCGTCCGCCATGTGGCTGGCGCCTTCAACGTGGCGGGCCAGGGTGTGGCGGATGCCGCCGTGGGCGCGCATGGCGGAATAGAAGGGGTTGATGGCAGCGCCTGGCAGGCCGAACGCCTCGGTGGCGCCTTCCTTTTCCAGGATGGCAACCGCTGCATCAACGGTACGCATCTTGCTCATGGGGTGCTCCTAGGGAAACTTCGGGGCCTTTGCAGGCTGTTTTTGGGTGTGGTGGAGGAGCCGCCGTCGCGAGGTACGGCAGCGGTGCTCCCGTTGCGCTGGTTACCGCGCCTCTGGCGCGGGTGCGTTACTCGCGGCCGCTGAGCTGGAGGACCTGCTTGAAGAGTCCGGAGTGGTCGAGGCCGCCGTCGCCCTGGTTGACGGTGGCGGCGACGAGCTGTGCTGCGATGGCGCCGAGCGGGATGGCGACGTTGGCCTCGCGGGCGGCGGAGGTGACGATGCCCAGGTCCTTGTGGTGCAGGGCGAGGCGGAAGCCGGGGTCGAAGTTGCGGTCCAGCATCTTCTGGCCCTTCTGGTCCAGGACTTTGGAGCCGGCCAGGCCGCCGCCGAGGACCTTGAGGGCGGCGTCGGTGTCCACGCCGTAGGCCTCCAGGAAGGCAATGGCTTCGCCGAGGACTTCGATGTTGACGGCGACGATCAGCTGGTTTGCAGCCTTGACGGTCTGGCCGGAGCCGGAGGGGCCCACGTGGACGATGGTCTTGCCGACGGCGTTCAGGACATCCTGGGCGTCGTCGAAGTCTTCCTTGTCGCCGCCCACCATGATGGAGAGGACGGCGTCGATGGCGCCCTGCTCGCCGCCGGAAACCGGGGCGTCGAGGGGGCGGATGCCGGCGTCGCGGGCTTCGTCCGCGAGGCGCTTGGCCACATCCGGGCGGATGCTGGATGCGTCGATCCACAGCGTGCCCTGCCTGGCGTTGGCGAAGACGCCGTCCTTGCCGCTGACCACGCCCTCAACATCGGGGGAGTCCGGCACCATGGTGATGACGACGTCGGCATCCCTGACGGCGTCGGCGATGCTCGTGGCACCCTTGCCGCCTTCCGAAACCAGCTTCTCGATCTTGTCCTGGCTGCGGTTGAAGCCGGTGACGGTGTGGCCGGCCTTGACGAGGTTGATGGCCATGGGCAGGCCCATGATTCCGAGTCCGATGACTGCAACGTTGCTCATGAGGTTTCTCTTTTCTGAAATCTGAAGTCTGTGGTGGTGCCGGAGGTGCCGGTGGGGATGCCCGGCCCAACTAGGTAGCGCTAAGTGTCGTTTTGAGGGCTCTAAACGACACTTAGCGCTACTCAGTTGGGCGGGGCGGGTGGACTAGCGGGAGGCGTGTTCGCGGATGGCCCAGCTGAAGGCTGTTTCCTGCGGTTCCTTGTATTCGAGTCCGATGTAGCCGTTGTAGCCGAGTTCGCGGCTGCGGGCGATCCATTGGCCCAGCGGGAGCGTGCCCGTGCCCGGAGCGCCGCGGCCGGGGTTGTCGGCAATCTGGATGTGGCCGAAGTCCTTGGCATGGTTTTCGATGACGGATTCGACGTCGTCCCCGTTGACGGACAGGTGGTAGAAGTCGGCGAGGAGCTTGATGTTTTCGACGCCGGCCTCCGCCTTCACGCGGGCAATGACCTTGAGTGCGTCATCAGCGGTGAGGAGCGGGTATTTGGGTGCGCCGCTGACGGGTTCCAAGAGGACGGTACCGCCGATGCGGGCGACGCCTTCCGCTGCCGCGGCCAGGTTCCTGACCGCGAGTTCGTCCTGCTCCTCGGGGGTGGAGCCGTCCTGCCGGTTGCCGTAAAGGGCGTTGAAGGCCTTGCAGCCCAGGCGCGCGCCAATGCCGGCAACAACCTCGATGTTGTCCTTGAACTCTGACTCGCGTCCCGTCCAGGACACCAGGCCGCGGTCCCCGCCCGGCATGTTGCCGGCGTTGAAGTTCAGGCCGGTGAGCTGGACGCCGGCGTCCTTGATGGCGTTCTCGAATTCGGTGACCTGGGCGTCGGAGGGGACTGAGGACTCGAAGGGCCACCAGAACTCGACAGCATCAAAACCGGCTGCCTTGGCTGCCGCGGGGCGCTCGAGCAGGGGCAGTTCAGTAAGGAGGATGGAGCAGTTCACTGTGTACGTCATCGTAGGTCCTTCCAAGGAGGGCTTTGATCTATCTTCCCTTGCGGCGGCCTATTGCTTCTTTCCGCTTTGTGGAATTTAGATTCTGCTTTATGAAAAGTCTAGGGAAGGATGGGTGCCCGAGTCAAGACGGACCGGCCGGGGAGCCGGAAGGAGATTTCCCATTGACTTCAGGGGCTGCAGGGCTACGGTTAGAGATACATCGGCATGGTCCGGTGGATGGGTGTGCGCCGGGGCAGGGGCGCACGCCGCTACATGGTCTCGACACAACTTCGCCGCTCGTCGGTATCCATTCCATCGCCTGGTCCGCGCCGGGCGTTTTCCACACCACTCCTAGGCTGTGACCTCATGACGGCAAACTTCATCAGGGAACTGGCAGTCAAGTCCCTGGATTCACCGGACTCGAAGCGTTGCCCGGACAAGGCGGAATTCGACCTTGTCACCGTTGACGACTACTCCGTGGCGCGCCTGATCCTCGCGCCGGGCTGGCGGTGGTCGGACTCTGCAAGGCCCTCCGAGTTGACCCCCTACTGCGAGCACCACCACCTCGGCTATTGCATATCGGGGCAACTGGAGGTGGAAACGGCCGACGGCGGACGGTCAACGATTCACGCCCATGACACCTATGCGCTGCCTCCCGGGCACGATGAATGGGTGGTGGGCGACGAGCCGTTCGTCGCCGTCGAATTCCTGGGTGCGGCCTCGTTCGGCCGCCCCCGCAGCTTCGGGATGCACGCCCGGATCTAGCACGGCACAAAAAGTCCCCTGCCGCTCTTGCGAGCGGCAGGGGACTGGTGCTGCGCCGGGGCGGGCGGCCCGGTTTCCTAGGGCCCGGTTTCCTAGGGCCCGGCTTCCTAGTGGGTCAGGTCCTTGCCCTTCGTCTCGGGAATGGTGAAGACGAACGCGGCGCTGATGCCCAGGAGGACCACCGCGTACACGTTGAACACCTGCGGGACGCCCATGGTGGTTCCCAGCCACTGCTGCAGGTACGGGGCCGTTCCGCCGAAGGCTGCCACGCAGATGGAGTACGGGACGCCGACGCCCACGGTGCGGATCGACGTCGGGAACAGCTCGGCGTAGACGGCCGGGACAATGGCGGCGCTCGCGGCGATGAAGACCAGCATCACGGACATGCTCACCGCCAGCTGCCAGGCGGAGTCCTTCAGCAGCCAGGTCATGGGGAAATGCATGACTGCTGAGCCGATCGCGCCGGACCACAGGACTTTCTTGCGGCCGATGCGGTCAGACAGCTTGCCCCACACCGGCAGTGCGGCGATGAACACGATGTTGGCGATTACGCCGGCCCACAGCGCCTCGCCGCGGTCGATCTTCAAGGCGGTGGTGGCGTAGCTCGGCGCCACGACGCCCCAGATGTAGTAGATCACCGTGAGGCCCACCGTGAGTCCGATGACCTGCAGCGCCTGCTTGCGGTGGCGGACGATCTGCGGCCAGATGGGAGCGCGCTTTTCGGCCACGGACTCGCCTTCGAAGGCGTCGGTCTCGTGCAGCCGTGAGCGCATGATCAGCGCGTACAGGCCCATCGCCGCGCCCAGGAGGAACGGAATCCGCCAGCCCCAGGCGTTCATGGCCTCGGCGGTCAGCGTCATGTTCAGGACTGCCCCCAGCAGTGTTCCGAACAGGATGCCCATGGTGCCGGAGGTGTAGATCAGGGTCGCCCAGAACCCGCGGTGCTCCTTGGGTGCCATTTCCGAGAGGTAGGTTTGCGACGACGGCAGCTCGCCGCCGTGCGCCAGGCCCTGGACCAGGCGGGCCACCAGCAGCATGAGCGAGGCCCAGGCACCGATGCTCGCGAACGTGGGCGCGATGCCGATCATCAGGCTGCCCAATGAAGCGAGTCCGACGGCGAGCGTCATGGACGTTTTTCGGCCCACCCTGTCGCCGATCCAGCCGAAGAGGAAGCCGCCGAAGGGCCGGGCCACGAAGCCGACGGCGAAGATCGCCAGCGTGGACAGGACAGCAGATGCGGGGTCGACTTTGCTGAACAGCTGGCTGGCAATGAAGGGCGTGAACGTCGCGTAAATGGCCCAGTCGTACCATTCCACGGCATTGCCGATGCCGGTCCCGACGATGGTTTTAGCGGTGGACACGCGTCCAGTCTGCTGCTTGGTTACTGCGATGGACATGGTTACTTCCTCAGGATCGTGGTGAAGAGGATGGTGGGGGATGGTGAAGGCGGCTAGGACGCCGCCGCAAGCGCCGCCAGTCGCGAGGTGGCGAGCTCGGTGTACAGCGCTGCCCCGTCAGCCAGCACGCCGTCGTCGAACGTTGCGTAAGGCGAGTGGTTGAACGGTGAGGTGGCCGGATTGCCGCCAGGGGCGACGGCGCTGAGGCCGACGAAGGTGCCCGGCACCTCGGCCAGCACCCGGGAGAAGTCCTCGGAGCCGCTCAGGGGAGTGGCCCAGCGGGAGAGGCGGCGCTCGCCGAAGAGCCCTGCAATGACTTTTTCCGCCGTGTGGGTCTCGTCCTCGTTGGTGATGGTGAGGGGGTATTCCTCCTGGTAGTCGACGTGGACTTCCACCCCGTGCGCGGCAGCGATTCCTTGCAGCAGGCGCGGCACGGCCTCCTTCATCTTCAGGCGGGATTCCTCGGAGAAGGTCCGGACCGTCGCCTCGATGCGCGCCGTTTCGGGAATGACGTTCCGCTTGGTGCCGGCATGGAGCACCCCCACCGAGAGCACCACGGGATCGAACATGTTGAACTGCCGGGTCACCATGACCTGGAGGGCCGTGACCATTTCGGCCGCCACGGTGACGGGATCCTTCGCGGAGTGCGGGGCCGAGCCGTGGCCGCCGGCGCCGAGCACCGTGACCTCAAGCCCGTCCGAGGCGCTGAGCATCACGCCGGGCTTTGTGCAAAAGGTGCCGTGGGGCTCCAAGGAGGAAAACACGTGCATCCCGTAGGCCGCCTGGACGCGGGTGCCGGCGGCGTCCAGGACGCCTTCGCGGATCATGTAGCTGGCTCCGTCGCAGCCTTCTTCGCCGGGCTGGAACATGAGGACGACGTCGCCCTGGAGCTGGTGCTGCCGCTCGGCGAGGAGCGTGGCGGCTCCGGCGAGCATGGAGGTATGCAGGTCGTGGCCGCAGGCGTGCATGGCGCCGTCCGCCCGGGATGAGAATTCGACGCCGGTCTTTTCCTGCACCGGGAGGCCGTCCATGTCCGCGCGGAGGAGGACCGCGGGCCGGTCCGTTGTGCTGCTTCCCGACGCATCGATGCTGCCGCCGCCGCGGAGCACCGCGGTGACGGAGGTGGTGTCCTTGCCCAGGGTGATCTCGAAAGGAAGTCCGTCCAGCGCCTGGAGGACCTTCTCCTGGGTCCGCGGAAGGTGGAGCCCGATTTCCGGGTGCCTGTGCAGGTCGTGGCGGAGGCGGATGAGGTCCCCCTGCAGTTCCTGCGCATCTTCGGTTACGGGCACTTGTCACTCCTCGCATTGGCGTTCCGGGTCTGTGGACTATTCTGGAGTGGCCCACTTCACATTCTTTGAAAGCGCTGGAATTATTCTGTGGGCGTGGTCTATGCACAGGATTCGTGCAGGCAAATGAAGGGGCTGCCCATGGAACTCAGCGAAGACGACCTGGCACTCATCCAGGTACTGCAGTCCTCTCCGCGGCTCGGCTGGGCGGATGCGTCAAAGGTGCTGGGCGTCCACGCCACCACGCTTGCGGCCCGGTGGGAGCGGCTGGCATCAAGCGGGGCAGCGTGGGTCACTGCCCACCTGGTGGGGGATCCCCAGCAGATGCTCCTGGCGTTTGTTGCGGTGGACTGCGAGATGCACCAACGCGACAGCGTCACGGCGCAACTGGCGGCCGTGCCGGAGATCGTCACCGTCGAGGAGGCGGCCAGCAACCGGGACCTGATGCTGACCGTCATCACGAAATCACTGGACGAGTTCAGCAGCCGGGTTGTTTCCCGGCTGAAGGCCATCGAGGGGCTCACCAAGTACCAGACGGCGCTGTGCACGCGGCTTCACACCAGCGCGGACGAGTGGCGCCTGAACGTCCTGGACCGGACCCAGCTGGCGACCCTGAGGACGCTGGGTGCTTCGGCCGGTGCGCGGACGCGGGGGCCGGACCCGCAGGGCGAACTGCCGGCAAGCCACCTGGACCTGTTGCCTTACCTCGCACGGGACGGACGCGCCACCGCGGCGGACATCGCGCGGGGGCTGGGGCGCCATCCGGCGACGGTGCAGCGGCAGCTGAACCGTGTGCTGGCCAGCGGCATCCTGCTGTTCCGGTGCGAGATTGCGCAGGCCTACTCTTCCTTCCCGGTGACCTGCCAGTGGTTCGCGAACGTTCCGGCCGGCCGCCATGAAGCTGCCGCTGCCGAGATCCGCACCATCAGCAACGTCCGGCTCAGCGCATCCACCACGGGCCCCACCAATTTCGTGATCATCATGTGGCTGCAGTCCCTGGCAGACGTGATGAACGCCGAGCTGGCGCTACAGCAGAAGGTGCCGGACATCGAACTGGTGGAGAGCGTGGTGATGCTGCGGACCGTCAAGCGGGTCGGCTGGATGCTGAAGGAGGATACGACGTCGAGCGGCGCGGTGGTGGTGGAGGCCGGAGGGCTGCCGGCTGCGGAGTGAGCCGTGGACGTCCCGGCCCGCCTCCCGGGAAGGGGGCGGGCCGGGGGATTTTGGGGCTGCTACTGGGACAGCTCGGCCACCTCATGCGCCTCAAGGCGGCCCCGGCCCGGTGGAACCGGTGCGGCCGCAACCTTGCCGCGTGCTCTCTTGCTGAAGGGCTTCCGGGACTTGGACGGATCAACAGAGATTGGCTCGGGGGATTCGCCGGCAGGGTTCGCGGGTCGCCGCAGGTGCCAGTCCGTCACGGCCTGGTACGCCGCGGCCACGGCAAGGAGCCGGTCCTCGGCGAAGGGCTGGCCGCCGAGGATGGTGCCGATGGGAACGCCTGCGGAGTCGAAGCCGATGGGCAGGGCGAGTTCCGGCAGGCCGATGGCATCGAACGGGTTGGGGCTGGTCTGCAGCACCACGTCGCACTGCTCGAACAGGTCGTCCAGAACGCGTTCCAGCAGCAGGACCTTGGCACGCTGGCCCAGCACATACTCGTTGGCGCCGAGCATGGAGCCCTGCAGCCAGCCGGTCACGGATACCCCGAAGCTGCGCAGGTCCTTGCGCAACACCGGCAGGAAGGGCTCGCTGCGTTCCGGCAGCCGGACGTTGTTGAATGCAGTGCTGGTGAGGGTGTCCCAGTCCTCCGGCAACCGAACGTTGACCACCTGGATGCCTTCAGTCCCGGCGAGCTTGTCCAGGAACGCCTTCCGTGCCGCCGCCGTTTCCGATGAGCCCGCGGTGAAGTCCGGGATGACGCCCACGCGGGTACCCCAGCGCATGGCCACCTTGTTGCCGCGCTTCACCGGGGTGGCGGCCTGGATCAGGTCCGGAACCGGCGGAAGCCCCAGTGTCCGCGGATCGTTGGGATCCTCGCCGGCCATGGCGCTCAACATGATTGCCGCGTCCTTGGCATCCCTGGCGAGGGGGCCGGGGTGGTCGCGGGTATAGCTCAAGGGGATGATGCCGTACAGCGAAACCCGGCCCATGGTGGGCTTGAGCCCGGTGAGGTTCTGGGCATTGGAGGGCGCGGTGATGGAACCGCCGGTCTGGGTTCCCACGCTGGAGGTTGCCATCCGGGCAGCCACGGCCGTGGCTGAGCCGGACGAGGATCCGCCGGGGTTGGTCTGCGGATTCCCCGGCGTCCATGCGTTGACGGTGGTGATGCGGCCGTCAGGCGTGGTGGCACGGGTGGTGGCGAGCGGCCCCATCTGGGTCTTGCCAAGGATGATGCCGCCGGCACCCGCCAGCCTGGAGACCGCCGTCGCGTCAAACGGCGGAACGAAGTCCTTGAAGATGTAGGAATTGGCCGTCGTGGGATACGCGCGGGTGTAATAGTTGTCCTTGATGGCCAGGGGAATGCCATGCAGGGGACCCTTGTACGCCGCGCCGGCCAGGGCCCGGGCGCTGGCAAGGGCGTCGTCGGCGGCGACGAGGTTGAAAGCCTGGTAGCCCGCATCAAAGGCGCCGATCCGGTCAAGGTAGGCCTCCACCAGGAGTTCTGCGCTGAGCCGGCCCTGCCGGATGAGGCTTGCTGCTTCCGCGATGGTCAGTTCGGTGATGTCGGCCAGGGCCTCGGGCCGGACGTCGCCATAGGCGTCCGGGTTGATGCCGGCGGGCACTGCTGCCGAGGGCGCCGCGTGGGCAACTGCTGGAAGCGCCACCGCCCCCAACGAGGCGGCCGCAGCCAGCACAGTGAACCTGTTGACGAACGACCGGCGGTCGATGCTGCGGTCCATGGGCTGGCTGTTCGAGCTTTCCGCCGGGTTCATGCCGTCCTCCGTGCAGTGTCAATCGAGGGGTACAGGGCGGGAGGAACTGCCTGCTGTGACAAGAGCGCAGGGTCCGCACTGCCTGCCGGGCCGGCGAAAGGCAGTTGGTAGGCGCTGAGTTCAGCGACTGTGGTGCGCATGAAGGAGCGCAGGCTGGCCAGGACCGACGCCTGGCCCGGGCTTCCGGTCTCCGGGTCGCTGGCGGTTCCGGCGGGAAGCTGGTTGAGGTCGATGCCGAGCGAGGCGAGGCGGGCCCGGATCATGGTGTCCAGTTCGGCGTCGGTGGGGGGAGTGAGGGGCATGATGCTCCGTTTCTTCGGGGCTGGGTGCAGCCCGTGCAGCTGAGACAAGGGGATACTTTCACTCCCCTGTGGCGCTGTCATGTCACATAAGTTGCCGGCTCATTTCCCGCCGCCGGGGCGCAGCCGGCCGTTTCGGTTTAATAATTCCGCATTACGGATTTATCTTTCCGGAAACATGGGTTCCCTAGCGTGGCTCGTGACCCTGCGGCATCCCGTGTGCCGTCCGTCCTTTACGAACAGGTACTGGAATGAACTTCACCGCCGACGCAGCACCCTCCCCGCAATCACCAACCGGGGCAGCCAGGAAACCGCTCTACAAGTCCCTCTTTTTCCAGATCCTGGTTGCCGTCGTCGCAGGCATCCTGATCGGCCACTTCTGGCCAAACATCGGCGCAGCGCTTCGCCCCTTGGGTGACGGCTTCATCCAGCTGATCAAGATGATCATCGCACCGCTGATCTTCCTGGTGATCGTCACCGGCATCGCGGCGGTGAGCGACGTCAAGGCCGTGGGCCGCACCGGCGTCAAGGCGCTGACCTACTTCACGGCGGCCACCCTGTTTGCCCTGGTCTTCGGCCTCGTTGTGGGGAACCTTGTCCAGCCCGGCGCGGGACTGAACATCGATCCGGCGTCGCTCTCCCAGGACGCGCTCAATGCGAAAACCGCCACCGCCCCGCCCAAGGATGCCGGCGCCTTCATCCTGGGAATCATTCCCACGAGCGTGGTGGGCGCCTTTGCCGGCAACAGCCTGCTGCAGGTCCTGTGCTTCGCGGTGTTCTTCGGTGCGGCGATCGTCGTCGTCGGCCGTGAACGCTGCCTGCCGGTGATCACCCTGATGGAAACGGTGCTCGAACTGTTCTTCAAGATCATGGGCTGGGTCATGCGGGTGGCTCCGGTGGGAGCCTTTGGCGCCATGGCCTTCATCATCGGCCAGTACGGCCTGGGCTCGCTGGGCACCTATGCGCTGCTGATCGCGGCCTGCTATGGCGCGGCAATAGTGTTCATCGGTCTGCTGTTCGTTGTGGCATGGGCATATCCGCGGGTGCCGCTGTGGCAGTTCATGAAGTACACCCGCGAGGAATTCCTCCTGGCACTGGGCACCGCGTCCACCGAGTCTGTGCTGCCACGCATCATGACCAAGCTGACCAACGCCGGCTGTTCCCGTGCCACCACCGGCCTGGTGATCCCCACCGGATACTCCTTCAACCTGGACGGCGCCGCGCTGTACCTTTCCATCTCGCTGCTGTTCCTGGCGCAGGCCTTTGGCTACAACCTGGACCTGGGCCAGCAGCTTGCCGCCCTCGGGGTCCTCATGCTCACCTCCAAGGGAATGGCCGGCGTACCCGGTTCGGCGTTCCTGGCGCTCTCCGCCACCGCGGGTGCGCTGGGGATCTTCCCAGTGGCCGGCGTCGCGCTGCTCCTTGGCGCGGACCGGCTGATGGACTCCATGCGCGTAGTGGTGAACCTGCTGGGGAACTGCGTTGCCACTTTTGTGGTGGCCAAGTGGGAGGGCCAGTTCGACCGTGCCGCCATGTTGCGTGCCTTTGCCGGTGACATTACGACGGCGGAGGCGGCATCCGGCCCGCCCGGCACCGAGGTGCCGGGCGGCCCCGCAGTGGTGACCGAAATCGAACGGTCCCACCCGGCGGAAGCCCCAGCCGTGGAGACTTCCCCTGCGACGGCGCGGTAGCGCCGCGTCCTGCCGTCCCCGTCCTGCACACTGTCCCTATGACGTTTGCGAATGTGGGAACCCTTGAGACCAAGCCCGGCCAGCGCGACGCCGTAGTTTCCATCCTGGTCCGGCCCATGGCCGGGCTGAAGGAGGCAGGCTGCCTGCTCTACGAGGTGGGCATCAACGATGCCGCGCCGGATACGGTGTTCGTGTGTGAACTGTGGGAATCACCGGAGGCACACCGGGCTTCGTTGGAACTGGACAGCGTGCAGGAGGCCATAACCGAGGCCATGCCCCGGCTGTCCGGTGAAATGGGCGGCCATCAGTTCACGGTCCTGGGCTCTCCGCTGCGTTAGGTTTCACCGCCGTTGCCCTGTGCTTTGACCCTGCCGGTAAGTAAGCTTCACGCGACGGACTTACACGGAGCAAAGGGGTAAGGAAGACGCATGAAACCGCTGCCTGCACTGGAACTTGTTACCCGCCTGGAGGATGCCGAGTGGCTGGATCCCCTTTCCAAGAAGGTCCGAAAAGTGGTGAAGCGCGTCATCCGGCCCAAGTGGGCGCGCGACGTCCTGCACGGGGTCCCGATCGGGCACCCTGTGCACCCGCTGGCGGTCCAGGTGCCGTTGGGTGCATGGATATCCGCCGCCGTGCTTGACGCCTTGCCCGGCAACGACCGGGCCGCCGCACTGCTGATAGGAGTGGGAACCGGCGCCGCTGTGCCTACCGCGGTGGCCGGCTTTACCGACTGGACCCAGTTGCACCCGCAGCAGCAGCGGGTTGGACTTGTCCACGCTGCTGCCAACATCACCGCCACGAGCCTTTACGCCGCTTCCCTGGTTGCACGTGCCCAGGGAAGCCGGGCAGCCGGCAAGGCGCTTGCGTACCTTGGCCTTGCCGCAGTGGGCGCTGGCGGTTTCCTGGGCGGCCACCTCACCTACCGGCAGGCGGCCGGCGTGAACCACAGCGAGGAGATCCCGCACCGCTTCCCGAGCGGCTGGCAGCCCCTGGCACCGCTCGCGGAACTGCCGGACGGCAAGCTCCACAAACTTGTTGTTGCCGAAATCCCGTTGCTTGTCTACCGGGAGGCAGAAGACGTGCGCGTTCTGTCCGATGTCTGCAGCCACCTCTCCGGGCCGCTGCACGAAGGCAAGCTGAGGGGCGGAAGGCTTCAGGCCGGGGCGGTTCGGGCTGGCGGGGCTTCTGGCGGTGGTGATGGCAGCGGCGACCCGTGCGTCGTCTGCCCCTGGCACGGAAGCACCTTCTCGCTCCGTACGGGGGAAGTCCAGGCTGGCCCCGCAACGGCACGGCAGCCACTGTTCGAAACCCGTGTGAGCGACGGCCTCGTGGAAGTCTGCCTGCCGGGGGCCGGCTGAGCTTTTTGGTTACCTCAGCCTGACATCAAGTCCTGGAGCGCATCTTCTAGGGTGCTCCTTCCCGCGGGCAGGAGCCCCGGCATTTTAGCAGGGGTGAGTCCGGGCGGCCAGTGGGTGAGATCCAGCCGGGTGGTTCGTCCTTGGTGGCTGGTGTGGGTTTCCAGCCGCTGCCGTCCCGCAGCCTGAGCCAGTTCCTCATCGCCTTGGTGACCCGGTAGCTGGCCGGCCGATCTCCAGCGGTGCCCCGCCCCTCGGATCGACCAGGACCCGGTGGAACGACTCCGCCCCGTTAGCCACAAGGCCCCGGGCCATGGACGCCGGGATCGGGCCGTGCCCGTCCAGCATCGCCGGCTCATCAGTCAGGCCGAGCAGGGCGGTTCCCCGGGCGAGTGCGTTGAGCCGGTTCCAGATCGCCAGTGCCTGGTCCGCGGGCAGGCGCGCGGCGACCCAAGCCATCCCGTCGCTGTCCGGCCAGCACTCCACCCGCCGGTCCGCCACACCCTTGGCGTGGCGCTTCTCCAGCGATTCGGGGTGGCGGCGTTCCCGCCAAGTTCTGGCCTTGGCCTTGAACCGGTAAGCCGGCATCTCCCCGATGGTGGCCGCTCCGGCCGGTTTTGGTGTATCCGGATCCAGGGAATGGGCCTCCAGGGCGGCTGCCCCAGCGTGCGCCCAGGAAATCGTCCCGGACTCCAACGCGGCAAGGGTCCGGGCAGGGACGTGGTCAGGGCGCAGGACTCGGCCGGCAGGGCGCCGGCGGCCCGGTCACCGATCACCAGCGCACACCCCACTTCGGCCGCCAGGCTCCGGTTCTGGGCCGTTGCCTCATGCGGCGAGGACGCCGGAGCGTTCAGCACGCTCGTGGCGGCAGCGAACACTTGAACCGCGTGCGCCCTCAACGCCGCCAGCTTCGCCTCGGACCGGGCCAGCCCGCCTAGAACATCCGAAGCCCCATCAGCGACCTGCTGCAACGGATCGTCATCAGCCCCGCCAACAAGCCCGCCAGCAGGACCGGAACCAGGCGCACGGGAAGGAGCGGTACCGCTGCCACTGAGCACCGCCTCACAAGCAGCCACAGGTGCGTCTACTGCCGCATCCGCCTCCGCCACCGGGTTGCTGTCCATGAATCCATCTTGGCGGTGGGGTCTGACATTCAACGTCCGGACAACGGAACACCGCTACCCCGGCGGCGTGACCCACTCGCCCCGGCGCAGCACTCCCCCAAGACGCAGGTCCCGGTCAACAAGGACGACGTCGGCACGCATGCCGGCGCGCAGGTCTCCCACCTGCAAGGACAGTCCCAGGACGGAGGCAGGTACGGCCGTTGCCGCGAGGACCGCAGCCTGAAGGGTGACGCCTGCCGCAACCGTGGTCCGCACAACGTCCAGCAAGGTAGCGGTTCCACCCGCGATGGCACCGGTGTTGTCCACCCTGGCCACGCCCCTGTCCACCGTGACAGCCAGTGTCCCCAGCCGGTACTGGCCGTCGTGAAGGCCGGTGGCGGCCATCGAGTCGGTGACCAGTGCGATGTTTTCTGCCCCCACCAGCTCGAACACCATCTTGACGGTTTCCGGGGCAAGGTGGACGCCGTCGGCGATCAGCTCCACCACGGCGTTGCCTGCGTGCGCAGCCCGGAGGCTGGATGACACCGGTCCGGGGGAGCGGTGGTGCAGGCCGGGCATGGCATTGAACAGGTGCGTGACGGTTGGGCGCGTCCTGGCGGAGGGGCTGCCCGGGGCCGCGAGTCCTGCGGCCGCCTGTTCCAGGAAGGCTGCCGCGGTGCTGGGGTCTGCGGCAGTGTGGCCCAGGGAGGGAATGATCCCCCGCGCAGTGAGCATGGCCGCAAGGGCTCCAGCGCCCGGAAGTTCCGCTGCTAATGTCATTGAGGCCAGGGACGGGCCGGCCGCTTCAAGCAGCTCGGCCACCAGTCCGGCGTCGGGTTCGCGCAGCAGCGCGGGGTCGTGTGCGCCGCACTGTGCCGAAGCGAGGAAGGGGCCCTCAAGATGGGAACCGGCGATCAGCCCCTCATCCGCCAGGCCCCGCAGGGCTTTGAGGTTCCGGACCAGGTGCTCCGGCGATCCCGTCACCAGGCTCCCCAGCAGCGTGGTGGTTCCGCGGCTGTGCAGGTATTGTGCCGCGGACCGGGCACCCTCGACGGATCCTTCGGAGAAATCCGAGCCCAGTGCCCCATGGCAATGCAGGTCCACCAGCCCGGGCAAAAGGACACGTCCGGCAACGTCCGGCCCGGCACCTTCGGCCCCGCCTGAGTCCGGCACGGAAAATCCCGACGCCGGGCCCGCGTAGGTGATCACGCCGCCGTCGACCGCCACGACACCATCGGGGACGTCCATGCTTCCGGTGACAATGCGGCCACGAAGAATCAGTTCGGGGCTCATGGTTCCAGTCCTCGCGTCGTCAGTGCTGCCGCCAACCGGGCTGCCAGGTCAGGATCGGCGGCATCTGCGCGGTCCGTGCCGGAACGGCCGTTCAGGCGTGGCCGGGCGGAGGTGTGCACGGCGTGGACGCCGATGCCGAGCAGTGACGGTACCAGGTCAAGCGTCACTCCTCCGCCGGCCATGATCTGGACCGTCGGAGCGTGCGTGCGTCCCAGCCCGACCAGGCCGCCCAGCATGGCGAGGCCTGAGCCGCAGTCCGGACTGCCGCCGCTCGTCAGGACGCGGTCCACGCCTGCCTGCTGGAGCCGGGCCAGCGCGTCCGCAGGGTCGGCGCCGGCCGCGAGGGCAGCATCGAACGCCCGGTGGAACGTGATTTCCGCAGACGGATTGGACCGGCGTGCCGCTTCAACGATCCGGCGGAGGGCAGGAACGTCCGGCCCGCCGTCGGCCCCGAGCAGCCCCACCACGACACCGGCGGCCCCGGCGGCCAGCGAGGCGGCCACGTCGCGCTCGATGACGTCGAGTTCGTCATCGGAGTAGGCGAAGTTGCCCGGGCGCGGCCGCACCAGGACGTGGACGGGCAGCCCGACGCGGCAGGCCTGTTCCGTCATCCCGATGCTGGGTGTGATGCCCTCGGTTTCGGCGAGGGCTGCGCAGAGCTCCACGCGGGCCGCGCCGACGGCGGCAGCCAGCCGCACGCCGTCGGCATTTTCCACGGCAAGCTCCAGCTGCGGCCGGCTGACGACAGCCACCGGCGTACCCTGGCCCGTGCTCAGAGCCCCTGCCACGCCGGCTTCCGTCCGAACGTGTCCTGGTAGTAGGCCCGGTGGGCCAGCAGCGAGGCCGCGGCCTCGTCAACCAGGACCGTGACATGCGGATGCAGCTGGAGCGCGGACGCGGGGCAGTTGGCGGCGACCGGGCCCTCGACGGCGGCCGCGATGGCCTCCGCCTTGGCCTCGCCCATGGCGAGCAGCAGCAGGTGCCGGGCCTCGCGGATGGTGCCCAGCCCCTGCGTCAGGACATGGTCCGGCACGTCGTCCGCGTGGTCGAAGAAGCGGGCGTTGTCCTGCCGCGTCTGCCGGGTGAGGGTCTTGATCCTGGTCCGGGAGGCCAGTGACGACATCGGTTCGTTGAACCCCACGTGGCCGTCCGTGCCGATGCCCAGGATCTGGATATCCACCCCTCCCGCAGCTGCAATCCGCGCCTCGTACTGCTCCGCCTCGGCCCGCAGGTCCTCCGCCATCCCGTCCAGCCCATGTACCGCGTCCGCATCGAAATCCACGCTGGCCGTGAACTCGTCCCGGATCACCGAGTGGTAGGACTGCGGGTGCGTGCTGGGCAGGCCAACATACTCATCGAGGAGGAAGGCTTGCGCCCCGGCAAAGCTCAGGCCGCCGGTCCGGTGCCGTTCGATGAGCTCCTGGTAGGTGCCCAGCGGGGTGGACCCGGTGGCGAGGCCCAGGACGGACGGGCCGCGGCGGACCTGTTCCTCGATGGCGTCCGCGGCCGTGCGTGCTACGTCGGCAGGGGCGGGAAGGATGATGATTTCCACGGTGAAGATACTTTCGGTTGCTGGCGCCGTTGCTTGGCGGCGGGGTGGGCGGGGGAGGGGGATGCCGCTACTTGGCGGCGTCTGTCTCCACAGTGACTTCGTCGTCTTCGCGGCCGGGCGTCCGCAGGTTCCAGCGCTTGATGACGATGGAGAAGAGGAAGTAGTAGACCACCGCGTAGCCCAGTCCGATGGGGATGAGCAGCCAGCCGTTCTCCGACTTACCGAAGTTGAGGACGAAGTCGATCAGCCCGGCAGAGAACGTGAAGCCATGGTGGATGTCCAGGGCATTGACCAGGGCCATGGACGTCCCGGTGAGGACTGCATGGACGATGTAGAGCGGGAAGGCGACGAACATGAAGGAGTACTCAAGCGGTTCGGTGATGCCGGTGAAGAAGGCGGTGAGGGCGGTGGAAAGCATGATGCCGCCCACGATCTTCTTTTGCGAGGGCTTGGCGTGGCGCCAGATGGCAAGGGCTGCTGCCGGCAGGCCGAACATCATGATGGGGAAGAATCCGGTCATGAAGATGCCTGCGCTGGGGTCGCCGGCGAAGAAGCGGTTGAGGTCGCCGCGGACAAGCTGTCCCGAGGCGTCGGTGTAGTCGCCAATGAGGAACCACACGGCGGAGTTGAGGATGTGGTGCAGGCCGGCCGGGATGAGCATGCGGTTGGCGAAACCATAGACGCCGCCACCGGCCACGGCGTTGCCGGCTACGGCTTCGCCCACTGCCGAGAGCCCGGCGTTGAAGAGCGGGTAGAACAGGGCAAGGACGACGCCGGCTGCCAGGCTGGTGACGGACGTCAGGATGGGCACCAGGCGGCGGCCGCTGAAGAAGCCCAGGAAGTCCGGCAGTTTGGTGCGGTAGAACCGCTGCCAAAGCATGGCGGACAGCAGGCCCACCACAATGCCGGCCAGGACGCCGTAGTTGATCATGGCGGGCTTGCCGGCGGGGTCAACCTGGCCGGCCAGGACCAGGGGGGACATGGCCTTGAAGACGCCGTCAATCACCATGTATCCCACCACTGCTGCCAATGCGGTGGAACCGTCGGCCTTCTTGGCCCAGCCGATGGCGATGCCGACGGCGAAGATGAGCGGCAGCCAGGTGAAGACGGCGTTGCCCGCGGCGGAGATGACGGCTGCGCCGCCTTCGAAGCCGGGGATCGCGCCCAACAGGTCTGCCTGCCCGATGCGAAGCAGGATGCCGGCGGCGGGGAGGACGGCGATGGGCAGCATCAGGCAGCGGCCCAGCCGCTGGAGGGTTGCGAAGGCCCTGTTCGGCTTCTTCTCTGGAGCCAGGGCGGTGGTCTCGGACGTTGACATGGTTACACCTCTGCGGGATCGGTGGGGGCTTGTGAAGAAACGGTTCCAGCCGGTACTGTCTGGTTATGACCAGTTCAGTGTGATTCATCCCACGAGCGCATGTCAAGGTAGAACTTCTACGGGGCAGGCGCTGACAGTTCCGATGAACGGGAACATAATTGGTCGCACTTGGGCCGCCGGTCCTGGTGCTGAAGCAGTGCTCCCCGGGGCACCGTCAGAAAGGGCAGCCATGTCCAAAGCAGAAAAGATCATTGAGGGCCTTGGCGGAGCCGCCAACATCGTGGAAGTCGAGGCCTGCATCACCCGCCTGCGCACCGAGGTGAAGGACGGGTCGCTAGTCAACGAAGCCACTTTGAAAGCGGCCGGAGCCCACGGCGTCCTCGCAGCAGGCACCGCAGTCCAGGTCATTGTTGGCCCGGAGGCGGACAACCTGGCCGAAGACATCGAGGACCTGCTCTGATGCCGGAAACGCTTGTTGTCCTCGCGCCCATCAGCGGCAGCGTGGTTCCTTTGTCGGACGTTCCGGATCCCGTCTTCGCAGGCCAGATGGTGGGTTCCGGCGCGGCCGTTGAGCCGCCGGCAGGAGAGTCGTTCGACGTCGTGTCCCCCGTCGCCGGAAAAGTGGTCAAGCTCCTGCCGCACGCCTTTGTGGTGGTGGAGTCAGCCGGGCGGGGAGTGCTCACCCATGTGGGCATCGACACGGTCAAGCTCAAAGGCGAAGGCTTCAAGCTGCTGATTGCCCAGGGCGACACCGTTGGCGCCGGTGAATCCGTGATGCACGTGGACCCCGCCGCCGCCCTGGCGGCCGGTTACTCAATGGTGAGTCCCGTCGTCGTCCTCGATACCAAGCCGGACACGGCAACGCTCATGGCAACGGGTGCGGTGACTGCCGGCGCAGGCCTGTTTTCGCTGGACTAAGACGCTGGCAGGGGGCTAGAGCCGGACTTCCATGGTGAGCGAGTAGCGGTCCGAGCGGTACCAGGAGCGCGAATGCTCGATGGCCAGGGGGCCTGAATAGGACACCCGGTCGAAGGCCAAAACCGGCGCCCCGGTTCCGGTTCCGAGGAGTGCCCCCACATCCGCGGGGGCGCCCTCGGACCGGACGCTTTGCCGCGCCCGGTCAATCTGGTGGCCAAACTGCGCCGCCAGTGCTTTGTACACGGATCCGGTCAGGTCGATATCCAGCAGGCCCGGGGCGTGCTCGGGGCTGTACCAGGCGTCGTCGACGCTGACCGGGCGGCCGTCCGCCAGCCGGAGCCGCTTGAGATGAATCGCTTCAGATCCAGGGGCAAGGCTCAGCGCTTCGGCAGTGTCCGCGGGGACGGCGGCGGTTTCCGCCACCAGTACTACGGTGCTGGGAACGTGTCCCATCGCCTCCATTTCCTGGGTGAAGGAGGCGAGGTGCAGCGTGGACTGCACGGGGGAATCCGCCACGAAGGTGCCCTTGGCGGGAACCCGGACCAGGTGGCCCTCGTTGACCAGGCGTCCAATCGCGGCGCGGACCGTGATCCGGCTGACGCCGTAGGAATCCATGAGGGTGCGCTCGCTGGGAAGCCTGGCGCCGGGCTCCAGTTCTTCCCTGGCCAGCTTGAGGATGATGGTCCGCAACTGCTCATGCTTGGGGATCTGGGAGTTGTGGATGGTGGGGCCGGACGGCGGAGCGCTGCTCGCTGGTGGTGCTGTGGCTGGCACGTGTGCCCCCTCCGGTCCGTGGAGCGGTCCGGTAAGGACCACTGCAACGGATTATTCCATATGGACGCCGGGCTGGCGGATCCCTGCGGCCCGCCGTCATCCCGGAGCTGTGCACCATATTTCCAGCGGAGGGTTGCATCCCTTAGGCTAGGAACACTAAGCATGCTTCCTATTTCTTGTAAGGGGTTGTACCTGATGCGAAGAGTACCTGCGCTTGGAGTATTGGCAGCAGCGATGATTGCGCTGGCCGGCTGTACGGGCGGCGGTGGTGGAACTGCCAGCCCTTCGGCTTCGGCGACAGCGTCGGCTTCCGCTACAGCTGAGGCGAAGGTTTACAGCGAGGATGAGCTGCGCGAGCTGATCTCCGGCATGTCTGATGACGACGGCAATGAATTGAAGCTGTATTCCAAGGAGCAGGTGGACCAGGGCGGAAACATCGCCAACCTGCTCCTGAGCGCCGCAACCGTGGATCCTGCAGACTGCAAGGACATCGCCACGGCCGGGCTGCTGGACAAAGTGGAAGGCGGCGACGTAGCCGTGGCGCTTTCTGAGGGGGACCAGCCCCGCAGCCTGTCCGCCCAGTCAGGCAGCGAGGGGCCGGACGCAGTGAAGGTGCTGGCTGACATCAGCGGCAAGATGGACCAGTGTGCCAAGTTCTCCGTTGAGGCCCTGGGGCAAAAGTACGAGGTCGCCAGCGAGGAGGTGAACGCGGAGACTGACGCCGAGAAGACCTTCGCCACCCTGAGCACGCGCAGCGGTGAAAACCAGCAAAAGCTGATGCAGGTTTCCGCTGCCCAGGGGCGGCTGCTGGTGGTTGCCACCAAGAGCGGCGCCAACCTCGGGGACCCGGACCAGAAGGAGCTTGAGGACCTCATCAACGAGGTGCTGAAGAAGGCCGACGGCGGCAGCGGGACTTCCAGCCCGACGTCCACCAGCACGTCCCGCTCCACCGGCACGTCCTCGCCGGGCGGTTCAGCTTCACCTACGGCAACGGAGAGCGCGTCGACGGGCACCGCGACGTCCTCGGCTTCGCCAACGGCATCGCGCTAGGGTTTCATCGCGCTGGGGCTTCACGCCTCTTGGGGAGGGCGGGCTGACTGTGGGTCCGCCCGCCCTTGTCCGCCCGTCCTGTGTCCGTGCGGCGCTTAGTCACCGTGCGGCGCGGGCTGTGGTGCCGTCGTCGGAGGCGCCAGTTGGCGGATGACGCACGCCAGGCGCTGCGCCATCTCCGGGACAGGCACCGAGGCGTCAACCTTCAGAAAGCCGCTGAATTCCGGCAGGGCACGGTACGCGTCCGCGAAGGCAACCAGGTCCTCCAAGGTCTCGGCGTCCGTGCCGCGCTCGACAATGCGGTGGTGGGCCACCTCAGGGTCCACCTCGAGGTGCACGACGGCGTCAGGGGCCGGAAGCACGTTCAGCAGCCACGGGAGCAGGCGGCCGCGCCCCAAGCCTCTTGTTTTCCGGAGCGCCAGCTGGCAGTACAGGTGCCGGTCCATCACTGTCAGGCCGTCGAAACGGCTGGCACGGAGGTGGTTTACCAGCACGTTCCACATCCGGAACGTGGTCTCCAAGGCGTCCGCAGCGCTGCCAGGCAGGCGAATCCCCAGCTTCGCGCATAGGACGGACATGCTTCGCCGGCCGGCATGGTTGTTCAGCAGCAGTGCATGGCCGCCTTCGGCTTCAACGGCAGATACCAGGGCGCGGGCGGCCGAGGACTTTCCCGAACCGTCAATCCCGGTCAGGACAATGATCATGTGGCCTCCTTTCGCCATTGGGTTTAACGCAGCGTACGCTCCGGAAGTCCCGGCTGAGTCGCAATTCACAGGTGCCGGGCCGCATTTGCCAGGTTCCGGCTGCCGGACGAGGTCAGCCCGTAGGGTGGAGAACGGTACCGTGCAAACCCCGCCGGACACCGCAGTTCCCAAGCGAAAGGCAGGACCATGACCGCTGGCAATGACGAGCCCAAGAACACCGCAGACCTTCGCGGCCCCGGAGATCCGGACGAAGCCGGGGAATCCAACGAAGCCAAGCAGGCCCCGCAGAGCGGCCAGCACCCGGAACTGCCCGGTGCCGGCAACATCCGGGAAGAGCAGCAGGCGCATGCTGCAGGAACCGTTCCGGCATCCTACACGGGCAGCGGCGAACCGCCCCGGGAACACAAGCCCGAGGAAACGCTGCAGGAGCCGGGAACCTGGGACGACGAGGTCTAGCGCAGCAATGATCACCCGCGCCGACGTGGAACTGGCAGCGCGAAGGACCGCTGGCCTCACCCGTGTAACGCCTGTCCTCGAAGGCGACCCGGAAGCCTTCCCCGGCCCGGTGTGGTTCAAATGCGAATTCATGCAGCACACCGGAACGTTCAAGGCCCGCGGAGCCCTCAACCGGGTTCTTGCTGCCAAGGAACGCGGGGAGCTGAAGCCGGATGTCGGCGTCGTGGTGGCCTCCGGCGGCAACGCCGGACTGGCCAACGCCTACGCAGCCGCACAGCTGGGCGTCCCCGCAACCGTGTTCGTCCCCGCCGCCGCGCCCGCCGTCAAGGTAGGAAAGCTGAAGGCCATCGGAGCAGCAGTGGTGCAGGGCGGGGCCGAGTACGCGGAGGCCTACCAGGCGGCCGTCAGGCATGCCGGCGAAACCGGGGCGGTCTATTGCCACGCCTACGACCAGCCCGAAATTGCCGCTGGTGCCGGAACGGTAGGGCTCGAGCTGCTCGACCAGCTGGGCGGTGTGGACACCATCCTGGTTGCCGTGGGCGGGGGAGGGCTGATGGCAGGAATCGCGGCGGCCGTCGAGGGCCGGGCCAAAGTGGTGGCGGTAGAGCCGGAAACGGCACCGACGCTGCACGCAGCGCTGGCCGCCGGAGCGCCGGTTGACGTCCCCGTATCGGGCATAGCGGCGGACTCCCTCGGTGCCCGCCGCATCGGTGACATCGGCTTCTCTGTGGCGGTCCGCGCCGGTGTCGCAAGCGTCCTGGTGTCCGATGGCGACATCATCGAAGCCCGCCGGAAGCTGTGGGATGACTACAAGATCATCGTGGAACACGGCGCCGCTGCCGCTTATGCCGCGCTTACTTCCGGCGCCTTCGTCCCGGGCGTCGGTGAGCGAGTGGCGGTAGTCCTGTGCGGAGCAAACACGGATCCGGCCACCCTTGGGTGACCGGATCCCCACGGCAGCGCAGCGCGCCGCCTGCAGCCGGAGTCAGCCGGAAATCAGCTGCAGAACTGGCTGTACGTGGCGCCGGCTTTCTCATAGCCGGACTGGAGCTCGCCGAGCTTGGCCTCGTCCGGCGTTTCCTTGGCCTGCTCGTCCGTGTACTCAAGGATCGATGCAAGGGCACCCTTGAGGTCGTCTGAGGCGACGGCGTGAATGGGACGGATCTGGTTGGCCAGGCGGTTCATGCCGGTCTTGCCGGCGTTGTTGGCCGGGTTGGACACGACGGACTGGATCCGCTCGCAGGTTTCCGCGGTGGTGAGCTGGTTCGAGGCAGTGCAGGCAGTTGCGGAGACAACGAGTCCGGCGGCGATCAGGGCTGTGGCGAATTTCTTCATGGGTCCCTCAGTAGTTGTTTGAGGTTTCGATTGTAAGCAGAACGGGGCCCCCGATGTCTTGGCGCGCACCCTGCAGGTGCCTGTGCCGGCAACACCATCGTGCGGAGCTGCCGCAGACCGGGCCGGCAGTTAACGTCTCCAAAATACGATTTCGCGACGTTTGCTGCCAGCCAGTTGGCGTGCCGTCAGGGGGTCCGGGTCGCCTTGCCCAGGTTTTCCTTGAGCTCGGCGGCGTCCTGCCGGACAACGTACGCCGGGCGGTCCCGCTCCACGCGCCAGCTGTCCTCCAGCAGGCCGATGTTCACGGTATCGAAGCCGAATTCGTCATAAAGGCGGGTGACCAGTTCGGCGGCCTCCGGATAGTCGCTGGCCGTTGCCAGGGCCCGCCGGTCCCCGGCTACGGAAGGCTTCCCGTCCGTGGTGATCTCGGCGGCCATAATGTGGTTGAAGCCCTTGGCCACCTTCGAGTCGCGCAGGTGTTCCTGAAGCAGCCCGGACGTGGTGGCCTCGCCATTGTTCAGGGCAGGGATGCGGCCGTCCCGTTCCCAGTAGTAGTTGTTGGCGTCAATCACCACCTTGCCGGCCAGCGGCTCAACCGGGACGTCCCTGTAGTTCTTCAGCGGAACGGCGACGACGGCGAAATCACCGGCCGCCGCTGCCTCCGCAGGAGTTGCGGCCCGGGCGTTCGGGCCGAGTTCCGCCACCAGCCCGGCCAGCGTTTCAGGGCCGCGGGAGTTGCTGATGGCTACGTCGTAGCCCAACTCCACTGCCTTCCGGGCAATCTGGCTTCCAATATGTCCTGCACCAATGATTCCGATTGTT
The DNA here is from genome assembly GCF_031844545.1 of Arthrobacter sp. AB6. Classification (NCBI taxonomy): domain Bacteria; kingdom Bacillati; phylum Actinomycetota; class Actinomycetes; order Micrococcales; family Micrococcaceae; genus Arthrobacter; species Arthrobacter sp. AB6. Next base: position 153,448 of record NZ_JAUZVL010000003.1, on the reverse strand, counting down.
GTCATGTCCCCGGCAACAGCGACCCGGGCAAAGATATTTCAGGGCGGGCCGGGGAATAAATCCGCGCGCCGGCGGTCACTTTCCCAGGTAGCGTCCCGGGCGATGGTTCAGGGCCAGGATGAAGTTCAGGAGGACGGCTCCGGCGGCGGCGAGCAGCACCATCAGGGGAGCCACCACGGCCAGCGCCGCCAGGACGATCGCCACGTCCAGCACCATCTGGACGTACCCGGCGCGCCACTTCAACTTCTCCTGCAGCAGTAGGGCAAGGATGCTGAAGCCGCCCAGGCTGGACTGGTGCCGGAATAGGATCAGCAAGCCGACGCCGGCGAGCAGGTTGCCGCCCAGCACGCCGTACACCGGGTCGATGTGCAGGGCGCCAAGTGCCCAGGGGTGCAGGCCGGACATGGCCGAAACCAGACCGATGGCGGCCCCCGTCCGGAGGGCAAAGTTCCAGCCCTTCTTCCAGACCGCCAGGGCAAAGAAAGGCGCGTTCACCGCCATGAAGATAACGCCGAAAGAAACCGGGAGGGAGTAGCTGAGCAGCAGCGCCAGGCCCGCCGTTCCGCCCGTGACAGCCTGGCTGGACTTGAGCAGGAACAGGCCCAGTGAGGCGGTGAAGGCGCCCGTGAGGATCCCTAGGACATCTTCGATGGCGGAATGGCGGACGGCCGACGGCGGCACGCGGCCTGGTGCCGCCGGTCCCAGGTCCGGCGTGGTTGGGGCGGCGGTGGTTTCGGGTGACGCGGTTGGCGTGCTCACTGGGCGGCAAACCGCCCGCGGTCCGCGAGCACGGCGAGCACCCGGTTGTTCGTTTCCCTGTCCGCCAAGGTGACCCGGACGCCGTCGCCCGCGTATCCCCGTGCAAGGATGTCGGCGTCGGAAAGCGCTGCAAGGATCTGTTCCCGCAGCCCGTCAGATGCCCGCAGCCAGTAGAAATTGGCCTGGCTGTCCGGGACAGTCCAGCCGGACTGGCGCAAGGAGGAAACAACGCGGGTGCGCTCCTCCGCCACCGCATCGGTCCGTTCCCGGATCTCAACCTGCGCGTCCAGTGACGCCGCCGCGGCCGCCTGCGCCATGCGGTTGACGCCGAATGGAATGGCGGTGCGCCGCAGCCCCTCAGCCACGGCCGGGCGGGCGATGGCGTAGCCGATCCGCAGCCCGGCCAGCCCGTAGGCCTTCGAGAAGGTCCGCAGGACACACAGGTTCTGGTGCCGGCGGTAGAGTTCCAGGGAATCCAAACCCGGGCCCCGCTGGAATTCGATGTAGGCCTCGTCCAGCACCACCAGGACCTGCGGCGGCACGGCTCCGAGGAATTCCTCCAGCGCGTCCGCCGGGATGGACACGCCGGTGGGGTTGTTGGGAGAGCAGAGGATTACCAGCCGCGTCCGCCCGGTGACGGCAGCGGCCATGGCAGGAAGGTCGTGGTGCTCGTCGTCGCGGAGCGGGACGGGGACAGGCACGGCGCCGGCCACCGTCACCAGGATGGGGTAGGCCTCAAAGGAACGCCACGCGAAAACCACCTCGTCGCCGTGGTTACATACCGCGGAAATGATCTGCTGCAGCACCCCGGAACTTCCCGGCCCGGCAGCAACCTCATCCGCGGACACCGAGAGGTGGCGTGCGATCGCGTCCCGGACGTCCACGGCGCCCATGCTTGGGTACCGGTGGATCCTGCGCGTCTCGGCAGAGATCACGTCGATGACCGAGGGCAGGGGATCGAAGTGGCTCTCGTTCGAGGCGAGGGCGGCAGTCAGGGCCGTTTCCGCGCTCCTCCCGGCAATGTAAGCGGGGAGGTTTGCGACGGCGGAACGCACCTCGGGTGCCGGTGCCTGGGGAAGGATGGTGGCCATGAAGGCATCGTGGGGCAGCGCGGAGCATCTGCGCAACACGAGCAAATCAGGCAGGACAGATCAGGGTGGAGAAGGCCCGGCAACATGACAAAATGCTCACTATGCACCTCATCGATGCCTTGGACGCCGAAATCCTCTTGGCCATGGACGCGGATCCGCAGGCCACGGTCCTGTCCCTGTCGCGGACGTTGGGCGTGGCCCGCAACACGGTGCACGCGCGGCTCCGGCGCCTGGTCAACGACGGCAGCCTGGCCCCGTTCAGCCAGCGCGTCCGCACAGACGCCCTCGGCCTGCCGCTGATCGCCTTCATCTCGATCTCCATCAGCCAGTCCGCCAGCGATGAGGCCATGGCGGCACTGCGCACCATTCCGGAAATCATCGAGATGCACGCCACCACCGGCGACGCGGACCTGCTCGCGAAAGTCGCCGCGAAGGACCCCGCCGATCTCCATAGGGTCACCCGCAGCATGCTGGCGATCGCCGGCGTCGTACGAACCAGCACGGCCATGTCCCTGGTGGAGGTCATGCCCGCGAGGACGCTGCCGCTCCTGCAGGCGGCAGCGGGCCGGCCGCGCGGCGACGCAGCCGCGAGGCTTTGACGGGACCAAACGGGAGATATTGTTCCGTAGCGTTCAGTCCAGGCCGGAATTCCTCACCGCGTTCAACGGCGCCAGCGGCACAATCATGGACACGGTTCCCTACGATCCGCCGCGTGGCAGCGTAGCCGCGTGGGGCGACGGCTACGGCAACCGAAAAAGCGCCGTCCGCCTCCGGAAAGGAGGTGGACGGCGCTTTCTGTTGCGCTGCGGCTACATCCTGTTAGTGCTGGCCGAGGTTGCCGCCAACGGGCGGCAGGCCGCCATCGGGCCGGCGCTCATCTTCGCGCCGTTCGCCCGCGCTCAGGTTCTCGCCCTCAACCGTCTCGTCCGACTCCCCGGTGGTGTCCACGAGGCCGTTGGTCTGGTCGAAGGCGTGGCCGATCCTGTCATCGCCCAGGTCGGCGACCGAACCGGTGGAGCCGGCTGCCGCCGTCGTGCCCGTAGTGTCCGCCGGAATCGGCGTGACGGTGACGGGTTCCGAGGGGTTCGCTGGAGTGACCGTTACATCCGCGGCCTCGGCCGTGTCCTGCTTTGAACCGGCCATTGCGGCTGCTGCGCCTGCTGCCGCTGCTACGCCCACGCCGGCGGCCACCTTGCCGGACACGCCGGCCTTGCCGGAATCGCCACGCGATCCCGCGGCGTCTTCCACGCCCGGAGTGCCGACTGGCGCCCCGGAGCTTACGCTGCCGCGCCAGGCACCGCTGGCGTAGCCCTCATCCTCGATGAATTCCTTGAACCGCTTGAGGTCTGCCTCGGCCTGGCGGTCCACAACGTTGAGCTTGTCGCCCACTTTTTCGATGATTCCTTCGGGCTCGTATTCGAGCGTCAGCTGCAGGGAGGTCTGGCCGCCGCCGACGTCCTCGAACTCGACTGCCCCGGCGTTCGTGGCACCTTCGGTAGCTGCCCAGGCGACCTTGCGGTCCGGGACCTGCTCCAGGATCCTGGCTTCCCACTGCCGGCGGATGCCGCCGATCTCGGCCACCCACTCGAGCCGGTCGTCACTGAGCTGCGTCACGCTCTTGACGCCGCCCATGAAGTGCGGGAATTCCTCGAACTGCGTCCACTGGTTGTAAGCGGTGCTTACCGGTACGTTCACCAGAATGCGTTTTTCCACCTTCGTGCTCATAACGTCTCCTTCGCTGTGTTACCGGAAGCTGACAAGTCGGTAAAAATCATCAGCATGCTTACCAACATACCTTTTGGGCGGGCTGGTTTCCAGAGCAACACCCGCAGCCGGGAAGGAACGCGTTCAGTGCTGGCCCAGGCTGCCGTCGATCGGTGGGAGGTTACCCCCGCTGCGGCGGGTCCGGCGTTCGGCGGAACTGTAGCTTTCGCCCTCGGCCGTCTCGTCCGACTCGCCCTCGAAATCCACCATGCCGCCGGTCTGGTCGAACGGGTGCGCGAAGCGGTTGTAGGTCGGCTGCTCGGCCGCCGCCACCGTCGCTCCGGCCGGCGCGGTCGCTCCGGCGGGCGCGGTGGCTTCGGCCTGGGCGGCAGGGCCCCGGTGTTCGATGAAATCCTTGAACTTCTTGAGGTCGTGTTCCGCCTGGCGGCCCACCACATGCAGCAGGCTGCCCACCCTTTCCACTACCCCGGCGGGCTTGTACTCCAGGGTCAGGGTGAGCTCGGTCCGGTTATTGCCGGCGTCCCTGAAATCGACCGCGCCGGAGTTGGTGACGCCTTCAACCGCGGCCCAGGCCACCCGCCGGCCGGGAAGCTGCTCAAGAATCTTGGCTTCCCACTGCCGCCGCACCCCGCCAATATGGGCCATCCACTTGAGGCGGTCATCGCTGAGGCGGGTCACGCTCTCCACGCCGCCCATGAAGCGCGGAAACTCCTCGAACTGGGTCCACTGGGTGTAGGCGGTGCTGACCGGTACATCGACCACAATCCGTTTCTCCACTTTCGTGCTCATGACGTCTCCTTTGACTGAACCGAAACCGATGAGAAAGCTGGTCATCAGTAGCTTAAGTTTGCTCCGTCCGGACACTCCCCACCACCCCTTCAGTAACGCAGGGGACGGTCAGCCGGGGAGGTGCTTGCCGATCAGCGCCAGGTTCTGGATCACCGCCAGGCCGAACTGGGAGGTGTCGTTGGTGGAGACGGTGGGTGCCTCGTGCACGCGCAGCAGCACGTGCGGCGGCTCGATCTCCCGGAGCGTGAACGCCGACCCGTGATTGAGGTGTTCGCCTCCTTCGGCAAAGCCCGCCCAGGCCCGGGCAGCGAGTTCGGGGTCATCCAGCCGGGCCGCAGCATAGGCGGTCAGCCGGCTGTGCGCCTGCGTGAGGTGGATGCCCTCAAGCGGCTGGCCCACGGCGTCCATCTGTTCCTCCTTCGTGGCCAGGAAGAGCCGGCAGTATTGCAGCCACGCCCGCTCAAAGTCCGGATCGGGGACCAGGTCCACCAGTTCGCTGCAGATCTCCACCAGCCCGAACACTGCACTGAGGTGGGAGACCTAGAGCAGCTCGCGGCCGGTGTCGAACCGGCCCTTGTCCAGGTCGTACAGCGCCTCGCCGGTGAGGAAGCCGTACTTGAGGGCGCCAATGTCTGCCATGGTGCCCAGGAGGCGGTCCCGGGACCGGGGGTTGCCCGTGCGTTCCCAGTCCGTAAGCCAGGTGGCTGCGAGCGAACCCCAGTCCGTGCCGAGACCCACCCCCAGGGCGCCGCGGTCCGGCCGGTATGTGTCGGCGTCGGGCCGGACCTTGCGCACGGGATCCAGGCCCAGGAAGTTCTGGTCGCTGTCCACCAGTTCGGTGAGCAGGTCCCCGGTCCGTTCGTCCGCTGTGAGGTAGTAGTAGAAGCGGCGGTAGGCGGGCGTGCTGATGCGGAGCTGCTTGGCGCTGCAGCCCCAGTGCTGGACGTTGTGCCGGGAGCCGAGGCCGCGCCAGGCTCCCAGGTGGTAGACGTCCACTTCCCCGGTGTGCCGGGTCATTGCCTCGGCGAACCGGAAGATGTCCGCCCGGCCGGAGCGCAGGTACGAGTACCAGAGCCACAGGTCGGGGGAGAGCTCGGAGTTGTCCCATGCGTAGCCGCCCACGTCATACCGCCATACGTGCCGGTCAAGGTCGTAGGTGTGCATCACGTCGCCGTAGTTCCAGAACCCGTACCAGCGGCGCTGCTCCACCTGGCCGGCGTAGAAATCGAAGAGGAAGTCCAGGTGGTCCTCAAGCTCCGCGCGGGCAGGCGTGCTGCGGTCCACGGGAGCCCAGTCGCCGAAGACGCCCACGGAGTGCAGGTACTCCGGGGCGGCCTGGAGCAGGGCGGGGGTGGAAACGGCCAGGGCATCGGCCGCCAGGCTTTCCGTTGACGGCGTGCCCTCGTACGCGAACAGGGTTAACTCATGCGTGCGGGCAATTCCGGTGGGATTGCCGAATCCCGGTTCGTAATCCTCGTACGTGATTTCGAGCCCCTCGAGCTGTTCCTCGAAGGTGTCCTGGCCCAAGCCGTCGTGGTAGAAGCGCAGGTCCATCGGCTGGGCCTCGGGGGAGTACAGCCACGCGGTCAGGGCCGCTTCATCAGTCGCAGCGTTCCGGATGTCCAGTTGGCCGGGGTGCGACTGCCAGAAGTCCTTGATGCCAACACCAAAACCGCCCCGGGCATCGCTTAGCGAGCAGAAGCCGGCCGACCTTGTCCCGCCGGAGATCCCCACCCAGGCGTGGCCGGGCGCGGTGCGCTTGCGCAGCTCGAAGCCGTCGGCGCTGAGCTGGCTGAGCGTAAAGTCGTTCCACGCCGGGATCAAATGCAGCCGCTCCGACACCTCCGGGTTCCATGCCGCGGGCGGCGGGGTGGGCCTGCCCTCCACCTGCGCCCGGCGGACGTCCGTGCCGGGGTCCCGCCGCAGGCCGGTCAGGCCGCGGACCCCTTCGGTGAGGAAGCCGCCGTCGGCCCCTGCAATGCGGACGTGGCGGTCATGGAGTTCGGACGCCAGCGGCACGCTGAACCGGACGCCAAGACCGGCGAGGAAATCCAGCTCCGCGTCGCCGTCCCAGATAAAGGAGTGGACCATCCGGACACTGCGGGCGTTGGCGTAGAAGTAGAACCGGACCACGAACGGGAGCCAGTCCCGGCGGCTGCTTCCGGGAGCGTCCGGCCGGTGCCGCCCCTCCAGCCGCACCACGGCGCGAACGGGTCCGCTTTGTTCAAGCGTGACGGCGGTGACCTCGCCGGTGAAGGCCTCGCGGCTAAAGGTGCCGGGGCCCTCGGATATTCCGTCCTGCAGGAGGCTGGCGAGGCGGGCGTCCCGTGCCACTTCCGTGCCGTTGCGGGTGAGGCTGCTGAACAGGGTAGAGCCGCCGCGGTTGAGCACCATCTGGAGGGCGCCGGTGTCCACTGTGAGGGTGTCAGCGGTTTCCGTGACGGTGACGTCGGTGGCGCCCGACGGCGGGAGATTGCCTTCGCGGGGTGACGCGCCGCCGTCGGACCTTACGAGGTAACCCTCCGACGGCGAGTCCGTGGCGGGAAGCGCGATGCCCGCCCATTTGAGGGAACCGTCGGGCCACGTGGCCAGGGGCCAGGCCTGGGCGGCAACCGGGGATCCGCTGGCGTCCGAGACCGAAAGGGCCCGGGCTGAAGGGACGGAGCCGCGGGCAAAGGGCATTCCCCAGGTGGTTCCGCCGCTGATCTGCGCAGGCGCCTCGCCGTCGAGCCATCTGAGGAGGGTGCTGTCCGTCATGTTATCCACTTCGTCGACTCATGGTGCGTTGGGAAACCGTTTTCTGATTCGTTTCAAAAGTAGACCCGAAACCGGCGGGACCGCAAGGGGTACCCATCATCCGGAGCGCAGCCGGGAACGACGGAATGGTGGAATGGCGACGCGGGTGGCGGAATGCCCTTCATTAAGCGCGCTGCTACTTGCCCTTCCGGGCGGCTTCGTCTGTGTCCGGTCCCTCGGCAGGCTCCTGTGAGTGGGCCCGGATTTCAGTGATATCCGCGTCCGGATCGCCCTCGGCGGGTGCCTCCGCGTGGACCCGCTCGTCCTGCAATGGATTCTCGCTCATGGCTGCTCCTGACCGGGGGACTTCGCTACAGATCATTCAGCGCTCCCCCGTGCGGCGTGTCAAGGACGTACTTCCTCGCTCTGGCAGCACCCGGACTTCTGTGCTGGACTGGTGGGGCAGCGGGCATCAAGCGCCGTCCATTCGCGGCGGCACCTTTTCCAAACAAACATGGACGGCCGGCGCCGCCGGCCCTTGGAAGGAACACTCATGGCACCGTTCAAGATCGGGTACTTCGTGGGGAGCCTGGCCACCGGCTCAATCAACCGGGTCCTCTCCCAGGCTTTGATCAAACTGGCTCCGGAGGACCTGGAATTCACTGAGATTCCCATCAAGGACCTACCCCTGTACAGCTACGACTACGACGCCGACTTTCCGCCGGAAGGCCGCGCCCTCAAAGAGTCCATCGAGGCTTCGGACGGAATCCTGTTTGTATCCCCCGAATACAACCGTTCCATTCCCGGCGCCCTCAAGAACGCCATCGACTGGGGCTCCCGGCCTTGGGGGAGCAACTCATTCGCCCGCAAGCCCACCGGCATTATTGGAGCGTCCGTGGGCAGCATCGGGACGGCGGTGATGCAGTCCTCTTTCCGCAGCGTCCTTAGCTTCCTGGACGCCCCGCAGTTGAACGCCCCGGAAGCCTATATCCACTACAGCGCTGCCGTGTTCGGTGAGGGCGGCGAGGTCAAGGACGAGGGGACCGCCAAGTTCCTGCGCCACTACATGGACGAGTACAGCGCGTTCGTTGCCCGGGTCCTGGCCGCGAACGCGCCCGGCCACATCGGCGACCTTGAACTGGACGAAGGGAAGCTCACCAGGTAGGCGGGCTCCCGCGATATTGATGCGCTAGTGATTACGGATGCCCGCTGTCCCAGTACGGCGGGCATCCGAGTCTTTAGTCGAGCGGCAGCGTCACCGTGACGCTGGTACCGTGCCCCGGGCTGGAGCTGATGTCCAGCGTGCCGCCTGCTCCCCGCACGGCCACAGCCATGAGCCGCAGGCCGTAGCCGTGGTGCCGCCCGAAGGAGGCGTGCTCCCTGTCAAAGCCCGCGCCGTCGTCGGCCACTACCAGGCGGATTCCATGGTCCACGGCGGCGAGCTGGACGGTCAGGCGGGAGGCATCGGCGTACTTGTAGGCATTGCTTAGAGCCTCGCGTGCCGACTGGTAGAGGAGGGACGCGCAGTCCGCCGGGATCTCGATGCCCCAGTGCGGAGTATCCCAGTGGACTGCGGTCCCGTGCTGGCGGAGGGGCCCGGTGAGCCGGTCAATGCAACCGGCAAGCCCCAACGTGTGGAAGTCGACCGGATGCTGATCCGTCAGGACACCTCCTACGGCGATGACGTCGCCGTAAAAAGCTGTCTGGTCACTCATAGCTCCTTCTCCCCACAGACTGTTTGATGCTATGGCTCCAGCGTGGACCTGAAACTTCAACGGCCAGCAAGGTTTAACTCAAGATCCCATCAATTCTGGGCGGGTCTTTCCTGTTCCGTAAACTCGATGTCATACCGCCCGGACCCGTTCCCCACCGTCGCTGAACGAAAGGCATCCCATGACGTCCTACCGCCATGACCCGCGGCTCAACCTTCCCGGCACCCCCGTGGAAGTCCGAAAAGCAACATGACCAGCGGCGATCTCCGTCCCGTCTACTTTCTCTCGGACAGTACCGGCATCACTGCGGAAACGCTCGGCAATACACTGCTGACGCAGTTCCCCGTGAACAATTTCGACCGCATAACAATCCCGTTCATCACCAGTGCGGGGCAGGCGCGTTCCGTCGTCGAGACTATCGACGGCTTCGCTGCCAAGGGCCTCCAGCCCATTGTCTTTTCCACGGCCGTCAACAGCGAAATACGGCAGATCCTTGGCACGTGCCAGGGAATCGTCGTGGACCTCATCGGGACCCATATTGGCGTCCTGGAAAAGGGGCTCGGCACGCTGGCCAGCGGGGAACCGGGCAGGGCGCACGGGCTGGGGAACGCTGCCCGTTACCAGTCAAGGATGGCCGCGGTCGAGTACGCCATGGAGCACGACGACGGCCAGAGCCTGCGCGCATTGGAGAAGGCACAGGTCATCCTGGTGGCCCCCTCCCGGTGCGGCAAGACGCCCACCACCATGTACCTGGCACTGCAGCACGGGATCTTCGCCGCCAACTTTCCCTTGGTGGACGAGGACTTTGAACGGGAAGGACTGCCGAGACCGCTCAGGCCTTTTGTTTCGAAGTGTTTCGGCCTGACCACCAATCCGCTGCGGCTCAGCCAGGTCCGCACCGAACGGCGGCGCGGCTCCCCCTATGCTTCCCTGCGGCAATGCGGGTTCGAGCTGCGCAGCGCGGAGCGCTTGTATGAGTCCTACGGGATTCCGTACCTGAACTCGGCCAGCGTGTCCGTTGAGGAAATGGCGGCGACCATCCTCCAGAAAATGAACCTCAAACATTAGGGAAAAGTTTCACAATCCGAGTGTGGCGCACGTCATGTGGCAGGACTTTTAGAGACCTGCCACTGTTGACAGGAACTGTGCGCATCTGCCCGCTTCCGCCATGCGCGGATGCGGGTGCCACGCGCGACCCTCTGCAAAGGAGCAGCAACTATGACAACAGACATCCTGTGGTTCTCCGAACTCGGGCTCAAGGACCTGGACCGGGTGGGCGGGAAAAACGCCTCCCTGGGCGAAATGGTGCAGAACCTGACCTCTGCCGGCGTACAGGTACCGGACGGTTTTGCCACCACCGCTGATGCCTACCGCCGCTTCCTGGCCGACTCAGGCCTGGACCAGAAGATCGCGGACAGGCTGGTAGGCCTGGACACTGACGATGTGACGGCCTTGGCCGCAGCCGGCCAGGAGATCCGGTCCCTGGTGCGCGGGACGCCTTTCCTCCCGGACTTCGAAGAACAGATCCGGAACTCCTACCAGCAGCTGGTCGAGAAGCACGGCGGCTCCGCCGACCTCTCCTGGGCGGTGCGGTCCAGTGCCACCGCTGAAGATCTCCCGGACGCCTCCTTCGCCGGGCAGCAGGAAACCTTCCTGAACGTCCGCGGCATCGAGAACATCCTGCAGGCCATCAAGGACGTCTTCGCCTCCCTGTACAACGACCGGGCCATTGCCTACCGCGTGCACCACAAGTTCGAGCACGCCGACGTGGCACTTTCGGCCGGCATCCAGCGGATGGTGCGCTCAGACGTCGGATCCTCCGGCGTCATGTTCACCATGGACACCGAATCGGGCTTCCAGGACGCCGTTTTTGTCACCTCCTCCTACGGCCTGGGCGAAGCCGTCGTCCAGGGCGCCGTGAACCCGGACGAGTTCTACGTGTACAAGCCCGCCCTGGCAGCGGGCCGCCCCGCAATCCTCAAGCGCGGCCTGGGCGAGAAAGCCCTCCAGATGACGTACACGAACAGCCAGGAAGTCGGCCGCACCATTGACTTCGTCCCGGTTGAGGCTGCGCTGCGGAACCGTTTCAGCCTCACGGACGACGACGTCGAGCAGCTCGCCCGGCACGCCGTCGCCATTGAGAAGCATTACGGCCGGCCCATGGACATTGAGTGGGGCAAGGACGGCATTGACGGCGGCCTGTACATCCTGCAGGCACGCCCGGAGACCGTGCAGTCCCGCCGTGCGCCCGGCAGCCAGACCCGGTTCCGCCTCAACGAGACCGGTCCGGTGCTCGCCGAAGGCCGCGCCATCGGCCAGCGCATCGGCGCCGGCAGCGTCCGCATCCTCACCGCCATCGACCAAATGGCCGCGTTCCAGACGGGTGACGTCCTCGTCGCGGACATGACCGATCCCGACTGGGAACCGATCATGAAGCGTGCCTCCGCCATCGTCACAAACCGCGGCGGACGGACCTGCCACGCGGCCATCATCGCCCGCGAGCTCGGGATCCCCGCGGTTGTGGGAACCGGGCACGCCACCGATGCGCTGGCAGACGGCGTCGAGGTCACCGTGTCCTGTGCCGACGGCGAGACTGGGGTCATCTACCAAGGGCTGCTGGACTTCAGCGTTGAGGAAACGGGAATCACCCAGCTGCCCGAGGCGCCGGTGAAGGTGATGATGAATGTGGGAACGCCGGAGCAGGCGTTTACCTTTGCCCAGCTGCCCAACCACGGCGTGGGCCTTGCCCGCCTCGAATTCATCATCAACCGCCAGATCGGCATCCACCCCAAGGCCTTGTTGAACCTCGAGGACCAGGCGCCGGACGTAGCCGATGTAATCCGGGAACGGATCGCCGCCTATGAAAACCCGCGCGACTACTACATCAAGCGCCTGGCCGAGGGCGTGGCCACCATTGCAGCTGCCTTTGCGCCTGAGCCTGTCATCGTCCGCATGTCCGACTTCAAATCCAACGAGTACGCCAACCTCATCGGCGGGCCCGCCTACGAACCGCATGAAGAAAACCCGATGCTCGGTTTCCGCGGCGCTTCACGCTACCTAGAGCCCTCGTTCCGGGACTGCTTCGACCTCGAGTGCGAGGCCCTGTCCTTCGTCCGCAACGAGATGGGCCTGACCAACGTCAAGCTCATGATCCCCTTCGTGCGGACCTTGGACGAGGCCCGGGGCGTTATCGACCTCCTCGCCGAGAACGGGCTGCGGCGCGGCGAAAATGGCCTTGAGGTCATCATGATGTGCGAACTGCCGTCCAACGCGCTTCTGGCGGACGAGTTCCTGGACTACTTCGACGGTTTCTCCATCGGTTCCAATGACATGACCCAGCTGACCCTGGGGCTTGACCGGGATTCCGCGGTGGTGGCCGAGGGCTTCGATGAGCGCGATCCTGCTGTGAAGAAGCTGTTGGCAATGGCAATCCGGGCCTGCAGGGAGCGCGGCAAGTATGTCGGTATCTGTGGCCAGGGCCCCAGCGACCACCCTGACCTGGCTGAGTGGCTGGTTGACCAGGGCATCGAATCTGTCTCCCTCAACCCGGACACCGTGGTGGACACCTGGATCAGGCTTGCTGAAAGCAGGCAACTGGCCACCCAGGGCTGAGGGACCTTCGGCACTTCCGCTCCTGCCAGGTTGAGTCAAAGCTGTTCGCAGGGCCCGTGCCGCGGGTCCTGCGAACGGCGGCCTTGGAGGGAAGGATGAAACTGATCATCGGAGAAATCGTGATCGCCGCTCCGATCGAGGCGGTCTTCGATTTCGTGGCGGACGAACGCAACGAGCCCCTCTACAACCCAAACATGGTGCAGGTGGAGAAGCTCACGCCCGGGCCCATTGGGCTCCGGACCCGGTACGCCGCCGTCATGAAGGGGCGGCGCCGCACCCGCGTGACCATCGAATGCACGGGGTTCAGCCGTCCCCGTTCGCTGAAGTCGCACAGCCGGACCGCCGGCATGGACATCGCCGGCGAACTGACTTTCGCCCCGCAGGGAAACCAGTGCAGGCTTCGCTGGGTCTGGAGGCTGGAGCCGCACGGTCCGCTGCGGCTCCTGGGGCCCCTGGTCCGGGCCGTCGGCAACCGCCGGGAACAAGCCAACTGGCTGGCGCTGAAGAAATACCTCGAGCTGCGCCAGCCTGCCGGGAAAGCCTAGGATCATGGGCATGACACAGCCGGGACCGAACACCGAGGTCCTCACGGAAGCAGAGTGCTGGGAGTACCTGCGCTCCTCCTACATTGGCAGGCTGGCGGTCATCAACGGGAGCACCCCCGAAATCTTTCCCGTGAACATCGTGACAGCAGAGCGGGCACTCTACTTTCGGACTGCCCCTGGCACCAAGCTGCGCTCCTTGCTCGCAGGGGCCGCTGTGGCGCTGGAGACGGACGGGCTGAACGCATACAGCACCGAGGTGTGGAGCGTGGTAGTCAAGGGCAGTCCCGAGCCCGTGGAAGACGGCGCCTTGCCCCTGGAGCTTGCGGACCCGGACCGTGAACCCTGGGAGCCAGGCCTCAAGGAGCATCTGGTGCGGCTCAACCCCACCGAGGTCACGGGACGCAGGTTCGCTGTCCACACGCGGACGCGGTGGTGGCCGCCGCTGGATTTCTCGGCGGACTGGACGTAGCGGCATCAAATTGTTTGCCGGCATCGGAGCCTTTCCTGCCGGGTGCTGTTAGCGTGAAGGACCGGCCAATGAAGGAGGAGCGATGACTATCAATTCACCCGATTCACTGCCTGAAGACGAACCGCAGGAGGGCGCGGCCGCGGCCCGGGAAAAGGGCGACGGCGGTGTTCCCGGCAGCAGCGATGGCGTGGGGATCGGATCGGACGCCGAGCCCAACACCTTTGAGCCCGAGGAAGACACTGACTCAACGCAGGGGCCGGAAAGCGACTAACGTGTGGCAGGCAGCTCGTTCATTTCCTGCCGTCGCTGACACGCCGTGCGCCGCTTGATTCACGCGGGATGAGCGTGGGCATGGATTTCCGAAGCGGCGGTTCCGTGCCCGGCTCAACAATGAGGTCAATCGCGGTCCTGGCGATTTGGTCCAAGGGAACGTGGACGGACGTCAGGGGCGTCGGGAGCCTTGCGGCCAGGGGAGTGTCGTTGTAGCCCACCAGTGCCAGGTCCGCCCCGATCTTCAGGTCATGCCTGTGGGCGGCGGCCATGACGCCCATGGCAAGGTTGTCGTTTGCCGCGAAAATCGCGGTGGGGCGGGGTTCATGCCCCAGGAGCGCTTCACCCGCGCTGAAGCCGTTTTCGATGCCGTAGCCGCCGGTGATGATCCAGTCCTCGCGGGCCGTCAGGTGCGCTTCGGTCAGGGCCTTACGGGCTCCGGCCAGGCGGGCGATTCCCGATGAAGTGAACGACGGTCCGGTGACCACCGCAATGTCGCTGTGTCCAAGGTCGATGAGGTGCCTGACCGCGAGGTAGCCTCCCACCTCGTCATCCCCGAGGGCGGAGGGGCTGACGCCGTCCGTCCGGAGCACCAGGGCGTGCGCTACCTTCCGCTCCCGTAGGCTGCGCGGAAGTTCGTCGTCGAGCCGTGCCGTGGCCAGGATCAGGCCGTCCACATTCCGGTCCAGAAGTGTTTCGGCCGCGCGGCGTTCGTCGTTGGGGTCGTCGCCGCTGGTGGCCACCATCGCGAAATAACCGCGGGACGACGCCGCCCGTTCGATTTCCTCAAACATGAGCGCCATGACGGTGTCGCTCAGGCGGGGGACGAGTACGCCGAGGGTCCTGGTTTCGCCGCGGCGGAGGCCGGACGCAAAGGAGTTCCGGCGGTACCCGAGCTCTTCCGCCACTTTCCTCACATGCGCCGCTGCGGCGGAGCGGGAAGCCGTACGTTCGTCCAGGGCGCGGCTGGCGGTGGAAATACTGACGCCGCTGGCTGCAGCGACGTCCCTGAGCGTGACGATCGTGCTGGATGCCACGGGCTCCATGGCGGTCCTCCTCTTCTACGGCAAGCGTGTAAAGACACTCTATTCCCCCTTTCTGCAAACGTTCTCTTGACAGCGCCCTGCGATGCGGGTCACAATGAAAACGTTCCCGCAAACGTTTTCAGATCAAGAAAACTGAAACCCCGGCGGGACTGCCGACCATCAAAGAAGACAGAGGTAGTGAAATGACCATCGATCTCCGCGGGCTGGTCCCCGCTCCCGTCACCCCCTTCAACCGCGACGGCAGCGTCGACGTCGACGCCATCCACCGGCTGGGCGGCTGGCTGGCTAGCGTCGAGGGCGTCAAGGGCCTGGTGGTCCTGGGCCACGCCGGTGAAGGCACCTTCCTGACCCAGGATGAGCAGGCCCTGGTGATCCGCGAATTCAAGAACGCGGTCAATGGCGAGATTCCTATCATCGCGGGCATCACCGGCGAGGGAAACACTGTTGCTGCCCTGGAGGCAAAGCGGGCCGTCGAGGCCGGCGCGTCCGCGGGCCTCGTTTACCCCTCGCACGGCTGGCTCCGGTTCGGCTACCAGAAGGGTGCGCCGCAGACCCGTTACAAGGAAATCTACGAGACCTCCGGCCTGCCGCTGATCCTCTTCCAGTACCCGGATGCCACCAAGGCCACCTACGACCTTGAAACCCAGCTGGAGATCGCCGGCCAGGAAGGTGTGTTCGCCACCAAGAACGGCGTCCGCAACATGAAACGCTGGGACACGGAAATCCCCGTGCTCCGCGCAACCTACCCGGACCTGCAGATCCTCACCTGCCATGACGAGTACCTGCTGCACACCATGTTTGACGTGGACGGCGCCCTGGTGGGTTACGGCGGACTCGCACCCGAACCGCTGGTGGAGCTCATCGCGGCCGGCAAGGCCAAGGACTACCAGGCGGCCCGTGCCATCCACGACCGCCTGCTGCCCGTCACCAAGAACGTGTACCACCGCGGTTCGCATATGGAAGGCACGGTGGCGCTCAAGGAGGGCCTCGTTGCCCGCGGAATCCTGGAGCACGCGACGGTCCGGCCTCCGCTGCTTCCGCTTGCTGAGGGCGCCGGCGACGAAATCGCCCTGGCCCTGAAGTCCGCAAACCTCGGCAGCGTCACGGCCACTGTCTGATCCATTTTCCTGGATCCCTTCGGGTGGCGGGCCATGGCCCGCCACCCGGTCCCCACTTTTTTACTCTCCACCCGGTCAATGACGACCCACAGCATTGCAGCTGTAGAAGGAGGACTCGCAGATGCGCGAGCAGAATAGGACCATCACCCATCCCGGACAGATGGAACAGCAGATGGCCACCCCGCACGTAAACCCCGCGCCCGCAGGAACGGGAAAGCGCCGTACCTTCCTTGGCTACCTCGCCCTGATGGGCCCGGCCTTTGTGGTGGGCGCCTGGCAGTTCGGCCCCGGTAACCTCACCACCGCCGTCCAGGCCGGCAGCCGTTTCGACTACAGCCTTGTCTGGGTCATCGCAGTCTCCACCATTCTCATGATCTTCTTTACGGACATGAGCGTCCGGCTGGGAATCGTTACGCCGACGTCGCTGATCACTTCCATCAAGGACCACCTTGGCAAGCCGGTGGGCGTCCTCGCGGGCTTTGGTGTCTTTGGCATCACCCTCATGTTTTCCGTAGGAAACGCAGTAGGGTCAGGACTGGGCCTGTCGATGGTCTTCGGCGGTTCTCCGGTGATCTGGACGGTCGTCTGCACGGCTGCCGTCGCGTTCGTCCTCGCTTTCCGCAATGTGTACGGCATCATCGAAAAGGCACTCCTGGTGATTGTTGCCCTGATGGCCGTCGCCTTCGTGGCGAGCGCCGTCGTCGCGCAGCCGGACTGGTACCGCTCCCTCGAAGGGATGGTGCCCTCGCTGCCCGTAGGCAGTGAAATCCTGGTAGTTGCCCTGGTGGGAACCAACTTCTCCATCAATGCCGCGTTCTACACCTCGTACGGCATCAAAGAACACCGGCGCACCCGCGCCGACTACCGGGACATCACCCTTGCGGATACCATTCCCGGCATCGTCGCCCCGGGCATCATGACCGCCCTGGTCATCCTGGTGGCAGCCGCCGTCCTTGGCAAGACCGGCGGGGAAGCAGGCTCCATCACCGCCCTCGCCTCCATCTTTGAGCCGCTCGCAGGCCCTGTCGGCTCCATGCTCTTCGCCCTGGGTCTATCCGGCGCTGCTTTCTCCTCCATGATCGCCAACGCCACTGCAGGCGGCACCATGCTCTCCGACGCCATGGGCAGGGGAGCCCACGCAGGATCACCTGCCGCGCGCATCGTCACCGGCATGATCCTCGCCTTTGGGCTGATCATTACACTCTCGTTCCAGTCCTCCCCGGTGGGGCTCATCGTCATCGCCCAGTCCTTGACCGTTCTGATTGCGCCCCTGCTGGGGGTCCTGCTGTTCATCATGAGCAACAAGGCCGCCGTTATGGGGGAACTCCGCAACCGCTGGTGGCAGAACCTTTTCGGCGCCATCGGCCTGATCACCATCATCGCGTCCTCCATCCGGCTCATCACACTTCTTCTGGGTTCGTAGGACTTCCGCACAGAACGCAGTGAATGAGTGCCCCGGTCGACATTCGGCCGGGGCACTCACGGGTTGTGAAGGTTCGATCAAGATTCGCGGTGAGCGAGACTCGCGCGGGGGCTCCGACCGTGCAGCCGAACCATTTAGTCATGGCGGCTCCGACGCATCTCCTAGCTGACCGTGCCGGGTTCGCGTGGCGGCCCGTTCTCCCTCGCCTTCGACAGCGTGAAGATCCCGTAGCGCATCGCACCGGTGCGGTACGCCAGGATCAGGCGGGGCAAGCCCAGAAACGAGCTGCGGTTGCGTGCGCGGAGGGCGAGGCGGCGGGTCTCGCGATCTACGAGCAAGGCCTTCACAAGTCGTAGGGTGCAGATCGTCCAGGTGCGCGCCACGCGGCGGCTGGCATCCTCATAGCCAGTGATCGCAAAGCCCGCCGCCGTTGCCATCGCCTCATACTCCTCGCGCGTACCCATTGAAGGCAGGCGCCCTTCGCGGCAGATCGGCTCAAGCAGGTGGCGAACCTTCCAGCCGCTGGCATCAGTCTCGGCGAGCCAAGCGCAGATGACGAAGCGGCTGCCGGGCGCCAGCACGCGGTGCGCCTCCGCGAAGAACCGGGCCTTATCGACCATGTGCTCGCTCGATTCGATCGCCCAGGCGGCATCGGCGGAGGCATCGGCCATCCCGTTGACGAGCCAGTCGCGGACTTGGATGTCCACAGCCGGTACGGGATGCGCATCGGCATAGCGGGCCTGTTCAGTTGACAGCGTGAAGCCGGTAACGCGGACCCCGCGTGTCACCGCAAACTGCCGTGCGGTGGAGCCATAGCCGCAGCCAATGTCGACGCACGCCTCGCCGGGCATGAGGCCCAGCCGATCGCCGACGGTGCCGACCAGCGCCTCGACGGCCTCGGCAGGCGTCTCCCGACCAGTCACCCATAGCCCGTGATGGACGTGATCGCCCCACACCCGGCGGTAAATGGGATCGAGCTCGTCGTAGTGGTCCGCGACCGCCGCGGCGCTCTGGGAAATATCGGGGACGATCACGCCATCACATTACAGCGGGTCAGTTGATGCCCGAGCGGCCGTGTGCCAGGCCTGTGGGGAAGCCGACCAGTATCGGTTCGGGTGTGGTGCAGCAGCCGCCGGTCTCCTCGGCTGCGGCCGCCGCTGGTCCGGCCTGCGCGGGGACGTCACAGCTGGTGCCGGCGTCGGTGGAGCAGACGCCGGTTTCCGGGAGTTCGAGCTGGACGGTGTCGGCGGCCTCCTGGTCGCCGGCAAGCGCGGCGACGACGGAGCGGACCTGTTCGTAGCCCGTGGCGAGGAGGAAGGTGGGTGCCCGGCCGTAGGACTTCATGCCGACGATGTAGAAGTCCTTGTCCGGGTGGGCCAGGAGCTTCGCGCCGTGGGGCGGGACTGTGCCGCAGGAGTGGAACTCGGGGTCGATAAGTGGACCGAGCCCGACGGGCGCTTCGACTGCGGGGTCCAGGTCGAGGCGCAGTTCGCGCAGGATGTCCAGGTCAGGGCGGAAACCGGTGCAGGGCACGACGACGTCGGCATCGAGGGTGCGGCCGTCGACGGCCTCGACCAACACGTGCGAGTCGAGATTCTTCAATGAGCTGATGCCGAAGCTGGTGTGGAGTTCGATTTTTCCTGCCTCCACGAGGCGTCGGACGCGGGCTCCGAGCTGGCCCCGTGCCGGCAGGCCGTCTGCGTCGCCGCCGCCGTAGGCCTTGTCCGCCGAAGCGCCGCGAACGGCCCAGAGGATCCGGGTATCCGGCTCTTCCCTGGCCAGGTCAGCGAGGCTGATGAGGGTGTTGGCGGCTGAGTGGCCAGCACCGACGACGAGGACGCGGCGGCGGGCGAACGAAGCGCGGTCCCGGCCGGTGACGTCCGGCAGCGGCGCGGAGATCCGGTCCGCTGCCGCGTCTTCACCGACGGCGGGAAGGCCTGAGGTGCCCAGCGGGTTGCGGCGGGACCATGTGCCGGATGCGTCGATGACGCCGGACACGGTGTGGTCGCGGGTCTCGCCGCTGCTGCGTTCGACGCGGACGGTGAAGGGCGTTGTGTCCCGGTTTCGGCTGTGGGTTTTGTCCAGCCCCTGCCGGGTGACGGCGATGACTCGCGCGCCGGTTTGCAGCCGTGAGGCGATCTGCGGCAGTGCGGCCAGGGGTGCGAGGTAGTTGTCGACGAGTTCGCCGCCGTAGGGGAGTGCGGTGGGGCGGGGCGCTTCCCATCCTGCCGATTCGAGCAGGCGGAGGGCGGCGGCGTCGAGGTTGAACCGCCAGGGTGAGAACAGCCGGATGTGGCGCCACTGCTCGATGGCAGCGCCCGCCGTCGTTTCTGCTTCGAAGACCAGCGGTTCCAGTCCGCGCTCAAGCAGGTGGGCGGCGGCGGCCAGCCCGACGGGTCCTGCGCCGATCACGGCAACCGGCAGGTTCGTCGTCGAATCCATGTGTCCTCTTTTGTTCTCAGTGGCCTCCCCAACTAGGTAGCGCTAAGTGTCGTTATGGGCCGTCAAAACGACACTTAGCGCTACCTAGTTGGGATGGATGGGGTTTGGGGTGGGGGCGGCGGTGGGCGGGGCGTGTCAGGCGTGGGTTGGTTCTTCGACGAGGGCGGTGGCGATGCTGTCTGCGTCTTCGAGTGCTGCGAGGTAGCGTTCGGCGTCGAGGGCTGCGGCGCAGCCGGTGCCGGCGGCTGTGATGGCCTGGCGGTAGCGGTGGTCCACGGCGTCGCCGCAGGCGAAGACGCCGGTGAGGTTGGTGACGGTGGTGGGGGCGTCGACCTTGATGTACCCCTCCTCGTCCAGGTCCACCTGTCCGGCCACCAGTTCGGTGCGGGGGACGTGGCCGATGGCGACGAAGATTCCGGTGGCGGCCTGGTGGCGGGTTTCGCCGGTGCGGGTGTCCGTCAGGGTGACGCCGGTGACCTTGGTAGCGCCGTGGATGGCGGTGACGGCGGAGTTCCAGGCGAAGCTGATCTTGGGGTTGTCCTTGGCCCGTTGGGCCATGATGCGGGAGGCGCGCAGTTCGTCTTTGCGGACGACGACGGTGACGGACTTGCCGAAACGGGTCAGGAACATGGCCTCTTCCATGGCCGAGTCGCCGCCGCCCACCACAATGATGTCCTGGTCGCGGAAGAAGAACCCGTCGCAGGTGGCGCACCAGGACACGCCGTGGCCGCTGAGCTTCTTCTCTTCGGGCAGGCCGAGTTCCTTGTAGGCGGAGCCGGTGGCGAGGATGACGGCGGGCGCCTCATGCACGTCGCCGCCGCCGGTGACCACGCGCTTGAGATGGCCCGTCAGCGTAACCTCCGTGACGTCGTCGAACACCACCCGGGCGCCGAACTTTTCCGCCTGTTCCTGCAGCCCGTCCATGAGTTCCGGGCCCTGGATGCCGCCGGGGAAGCCGGGGAAGTTTTCGACCTCGGTGGTGTTCATCAGGGCACCTCCAGCGGTGACCGAGCCGGCGAGGACCAGGGGCTTGAGCCCGGCGCGGGCGGCGTAGATCGCGGCGGTGTAGCCGGCGGGGCCGGAACCGACGATGATCAGCTGTTCAGCCTTGGCGGCTGCCGGGGTTTCGTTGGTGCTGCTCACGGGTGTCTCTCCTGGTGTCCGGGACGGGTTATTTGGCGGCCGGGATGAGGGATTCGATCAGGCCCTCGATGCGGGTTTTGATCTGGTCGCGGATGGGGCGGACGGATTCGACGCCCTTGCCGGCGGGGTCCTCGAGGACCCAGTCCTCGTAACGCTTGCCGGGGAAGTAGGGGCATTCGTCGCCGCAGCCCATGGTGATGACGACGTCGGATTCCTTTACGGCCTCCGTGGTGAGGACCTTGGGGACCTCGGCGGACATGTCGATGCCCACCTCAGCCATGGCCTCCACGGCGGACGGGTTGATTTTGTCTGCGGGCTGGGACCCGGCGGAGCGGACCTCGATGGCGCCCTTGGAAAGGCTGGTGAGGAAGGCTGCGGCCATCTGGGAGCGGCCGGCGTTGTGGACGCAGACGAACAGGACGGACGGCTTCTTGGCGGTTTCGGTGCTCACTGGTGTTCTCCTGGAATCAGTTGGGTGTTTCGGTCTGGTTGAAGTCGTCACGCCCTACATCCTGAACATATTGATGCTGATCGATGTATGGAGTATCCGACGATTGATTGATGGTTGTCAATATTTAGTGTGGCGCGGTCTTGGAATGGGCCGTGTCAGGCGGCATAAAGCCGGGGAGCGAGGCCGTGGATGCGGTGCGAAATGTCATTGAAGGCAACCTCAAAGGCTTCCGGGGTGTTGAGTCGGAGCGGATCCGGGACGGACCAGTGGATCCCGCCGAGGTTGGCGAGTTCCTCGTGGGCGTTGTCGCAGACGGTGATCACGAAATCGCCGCCGGAGATCCCTTCCAGTTTCCGCGGCGGAACCTCGGGCAGCTCCACCCCATGGCGGCGGGCGACATCAATAGCGCCCTGGGCGATGCGGTCCGCCGGATGCGTCCCGGCCGAGGTGGGCGGGATATCACTGACCTGGCGCCAGAGGGCGGCGGCCATCTGGGAGCGGGCGCTGTTCCGCGTGCAGACAAACAGGAGCCGAGTGGCGTCATGTTCGACGCCGGGCGCGAGGCCTTCCAGCGCCCCTGCGGTGAGGCGGATATAGCTGCGACGTTTGTCCGCTTCGGAGCGGTGCCGGGTTACCAGGCCGGCGCTTTCCAGGGCCCGCACGTGGTGCGACAGCAGGTTGGATGGCATGCCCAGTTCAGCCTGGAGTTCCGTGGGGGAGAAGTCGCCGAGGGTCAGCAGGTCGACGATGCGCAGCCGCGCAGGGTCGGCCAGGGCTGCGTGCTTGGCTACGCGCGCCTGGAAAGCGGACGCTGGGTCAGTTCTCATTGAGTCAACTTTGACTGAGTAACTTTCTTGAGTCAAGCTTGGTGACATGACTACGAACCAGCCGCCGTTGTGGCGTCGCGCCGTCGCCGAATTCCTTGGCACCAGCCTGCTCGTGATGATCGTCGTGGGCTCGGGCATCATGGCGCAGCAGCTCTCGCCCAACGACGTGGGCCTGCAGCTGCTGCAGAACAGCACCGCCACTGTTCTTGGCTTGACCGTCCTGATCCTCGTGTTCGGGCCTGTCAGCGGGGCGCATTTCAATCCCGTAGTCTCGCTCGTTGACTGGATTCTGGGGCGGCGCAGCGGCGCCGGACTGACCCTGCCCGACGTCGGCGTCTATGTGGCCTCGCAGGCGATCGGTGCGATAGGTGGCAGCGCCGTGGCGAACGCCATGTTTGAGGTGGGCACCTCCATCTCGGGCAAGGACCGCGCCTCGGGCGGCCACCTGCTCGGCGAAGTGGTCGCAACGGCGGGCCTGATCCTGCTCATTTTCGCCCTTGCGGCTACAAAGCGGGGCGTCCTTGCCGCGCCGGCGGTGGGCGCCTACATCGGGGCCGCGTACTGGTTCACGTCATCGACGTCGTTCGCGAATCCCGCTGTCACGGTTGGCCGTATCTTCAGCGACACGTTCGCCGGCATCGCACCGGCCTCCGTGCCCGCGTTTGTCATCGCCCAGATCGTCGGCGCTGTAGTGGGCCTGGGGCTCCTGCTCGTCCTCTTCCCCTCCGCGGCCAGCGCCGCCGATGACGTCGTACTTCCGCACGAGGCCAAAGCCAGCTCCTAGGCGGCTTCCCGGCCCAACAAAGGGCGCCACTATATTGATGCATGTCAATTTTGGCGCATAATAGGTAGGTGAATGTGCTGCCCGTCCTTCAGCCGGCCACTGATGAAGCCTGCTGCCCGCCTGCAGGAGGCTCCACGCTGGGCGCCAAGGAAGCGAAGCAGCAGGCGCTGGTCTTCAAGGCCCTGTCTGATCCAAACCGTCTCCGGCTGCTCTCCATCATCAAGGCCTCACCCTCCGGATCGACCTGCGTGTGTGACCTGACGGAGCCTCTGGACCTTGGCCAGCCCACGGTGTCCCACCACCTGAAAGTGCTGGTCGAAGCCGGGCTGCTGCACCGCGAAAAGCGCGGCACTTGGGCCTACTTCTCCCTGGCCCCCGGCGCCCTGGACGACGCCGCCAACATCCTGGCAAACCTGTAGCCTCAGCCCTGACCGTCCTTGCCGTCCTTCCGCCGGACCATCTCGTTGATCCACGCGGGCGCGAACGGTGAGGTGCAGCCGGGGGAGGTGGGGTAGTCCTTGAGCACCTGCAGGCGCTCGCCGGTCTCCAGTGCCCGGGCCCTGTGCCCGGGGTGCTCAATTCCGATCTGGGCCAGGCATGTGTTCATGGCCCACTGCAGCCGGTCCGGGGCGTCTTTCATTTCCGCTTCGATGACGTCCAGCAGTCCTGCAAGGTCGAGGCCCCGGGGTACCTTCACCACGCGTTCGCTCGTCAAGGCCCAGCCGGCACTTGCCACCACCGGATCCGGATCTTCCAGCCAGGCCACGCGCAGCTCTTCGGCGTGCGGACTCTTCTTCACCACGTAGTTCACCAGCCAGTCCTGCACCTTTGGTGCGCTGGCCTCCCGCAGCATCGCGTCCAGCTCGTCCCGCGCGAACGCCTTGGGCCGGCAGACCAGGAGGGCCAGCAGCCTGCCTGCGGTGTCGCCGGTGTCCCAGAGCTCATGGGCAAGTTCCTGCTGGGTTTTCAGCCGCTTGGCGATGGCACGCAATTTGCCGAGGTTTACGCCGTGGTCATCGCCGTGCCTCTCGTTCACTTCGCGTGCCCTTGGATCCTCAAGCTCCGCCAGCTCGGCCATCAGCTCAGCCACACCCGCCCCGGTCGACGTTGCCTCAGCCACCGCAGCCTCCTGTCCCTCGCGTGCGAAATCCAGCCTAACCGTTTTGTTATGAGGGAAACGGTTTGGCTCCAATCGGTTGACTAAAAGGTCCTGCGCTGCGGTACGGCGGCACAATGGGAGGACCCCAAAACGCTTCCAAGGAGGCAGAGATGCGGCGGTCAGCGTGGCCCGGCGCGGTATCACCCGCAGTACTTCTTTCACTCTCCCTGCTCACCGCCTGCGGCGGGCCGGCCGGACCGCCGCAGGGGACGTCGTCGGCCGCCTCCGCCACCGCAAGCGCCACGCCAACGTCCACGGAAATGACGACGGCGGCAGCCTCGGCGAGTGCGTCCGCCAGCCCCTCCGCTACCCCGCCGCCGTCGGCTTCCTGGACCACGTACACCACTGCGGCCGGCGACCTGGCCTTCGACCTGCCCTCCACATGGCACATCAAGGATCCGGCGGGGGAACTGGCCGAGGGTGGCGGGGCATTCGCTGAGGTGACAAGCGAGGACGGCCGGCTGCTGGCGACGCTGCGCACCAACATGGCCACCGGCTCCACGTGCACCGAAAAGTACCCCTACTCGGTCCTGGAATCGCAGGAGATGCCGCAGCTGGGGCAGTACGGCACCGTTCCGCGGTATACCTTCGAAACCCGCGGCAACGACACCGCTGCAGGCCCGCCGGATACCCCGGCAGCGGCCTACGGCATCACGTCCGCACCGCACCCCGAAGGTGATTCAGCCTGCTACATGTTCCACTTCTTCACCTGGCCGCCCAATGCCGCCACGTTCGGGGCGTTCTACAATCCGGAGCTCAACCGGACGCCCGGCGACGCGTCGCTGCCGTACCTGGAGAAGGCGAAGCTGTACGCGGGGACCCAGGAGTACCGGGACATCAAGCGGATGATCACGTCGCTGCGGCCGGCGGGGTAGGCAGGGTCGACTGAACCCGGGTTTGCTCGACTCTTGAGTGCTTGCTACGGCCCTTGAGCCTGCGTTGTCCTCATCGCAGCTGAGGAGGACCCGCTGGATTCCAGGTTCCCGGGCTCGCGGCAGGGCGTCGGCCAGCGCCCTTGCTGCATGGCCGCGGCGCCGCGCGGAGGGCCTGACGCTGTAGCCAATGTGCCCGCCCTCGTTGAAGAGGAAGTCGTTCAGCTCGTGCCTGATGGCCAGTGAGCCAGGGAACGTGGTCGCTCTCAACGATCCCACAAGGTCTTATTCGAAAGGGCAGGCAGGACGCCGGGCATGCACCAGTGGGCCCAGCGCCCACCCCGCCAGTCCATTTCAGCTCACCTGAAGATGCCTGTCCCCGGGGAGAGCCGGTTCAGGGCCAGGGCGCCGACGAGGAGCCCGAAGTCCCGCAACGCCACATCGTAAAAGCCGCCGAGGACCAGGAGGTTGACGATGATGCCGAGAAGCCAGGCGGCCACGAGCAGTGAACCGAACCGGGGCCGCACAGCCACGGCAATGCCGGCGATCACCTCGATGACGCCCACCATATACATGATGGTCTGGGCGGGCAGGGGGACGATGGACGTGGCCACGGGGGCGAGGTAGATCGTCCAGTCGACCAGCAGGTTGGTGAACTTGTCCAGCCCAAAAACGATAGGTGCAACCGTGAAGACGGTGCGGAGCAACAGGAAGGCCTGGTGTTCCGAATGGCGGTCCCGAGCCTGCGCCGGCGTGTGGGCTGCTCTTGTTGTCATGATGGACTCCTTCTAAAAGTAGGTATCTTGATTTTAGAAAGTGCCGTAGATTTAAACAAGGGGAATCTTTTTAGAAAGAGGTGCGGGCATGACCAGGCTTTCGTGGGCACGCAGAGTGGTGGCGCTGTCCTCCCTCGGGGACGAAAAGCGGCGGCAGTTGTACGAGCTGGTGCTCGCTGCTCCTGCGGCGATGAGCCGGGACGAGGCTGCTGAAGCCGCGGATCTTCCCCGAAGTACCGTGTCATTCCACCTGGACAGGCTCGTGGCCGACGGGCTGCTTGCCGTGGAGTTCCACAAGCCGGCGGGAAAGTCCGGTCCGGGGTCCGGGCGCCCCTCGAAGGTGTACCGGGCCGCTGCCCGCGAAGTGGGCGTTTCGGTGCCGGACAGGAACTACGACCTCGCCGGAGAGCTGATGGCAGCCGCTATCGACGAGGCTGCGGCAAGCAACCAACCGGTGCGTGACGTTCTCCTCGCCACCTCCTATGCCAGGGGGAAGGCGCTGGCCGCGGACAGCCGGAGCCTGGAGGACTTCCTCGTCGCTTACGGCTACCGTCCCCGCGCCGATGGCAGTGGCGGGTTCACGCTGCCCAACTGCCCCTTCCACCGGCTCTCGGAGGGACACCCCGCCGTCGTCTGCGCCATGAACGGGGCCTTCCTCAGCGGCGCGGCCGCCGGCAGCGGGGAGCCGGAAGAACGGGTGGCGGCCAACAACAGCCCAGGGCAGTGCTGCGCCAGGATCACTCCATGAGGAGCCTGGAGAACGTCCGACGGCGGGAGGCCGGTCCGTGCCGCAGGCGTTCCTTGGGTGCCGCCGGGGTGCAACGGCAGCAGCCGCTCTAAGGGCAGAGCCGGTCGAGGGTCTCCTGCAGGGCGGACACCATCTGGTCATCCCAGAGGTTCAACTTGTCGTCAGTTTTGGGATCTTCGAGGGCAGTGGGCATCGGCGGCGGGACCAGGGTCATGGTGGCCTGGTACTTGCCGTCGGTGCTGGCAACGGAGGCCGTGCGGTAGGTCCAGTACCCGCCCGTTCCGCCGAAGCGGTGGGTGCCGTCGCAGTCCTGGCTCCACCTCCGCAGCCCCAGGCCGTACAGCGGGATGGCCTCGGCGCGGGTCATCTCCTGCACGGATTCCTTGGCCAGGAGCTCTCCGCGGAACAGGGCGCCGTAGAAGTCATTGATATCGGACATCGTGGATATGGCTCCGGAGGCAGGTGAGCCAAGTGCTCCGGGCGCTTCCGTCACGTCCAGGCGTTCGCCGCGGTAGGTGATGTAGCCGCGGATCACGTCGGGGCCGGCCGCGGCCGCCGGGTCAAGGGTGGTCCGCTCCAGTTTCAGCCGGTCAATGACGTCCTGGCCCAGCACCTCCGCGAACGGCCGTCCCCGCAGCTTCTCCACGAGCTGCCCAAGCGCCAGGTAGTTGGAGTTGGAATAGCGGAAAAAGCCTACGTCCCGGGCGTCCCACGGCAGCTGCCCTGTCAGCTCAAGTCCCCGCTGGGGACTGATGTCCTCCTCGATAACCCGCCGGACGTCGTCGGCCGTTCTCTCGGTGACCTCTTCAAAGGAGCGCATGCCCGAGGTGTGGCCCAGCAGTTGGCGGACAGTGATGGGGCCAGGCGGTTTCAGGACCGTGGTGAAGCTGTCCAGTATTCCGTTGACGGGATCGTCCAGGCCGATCAGGCCGTCTTCCACCAGCTTCATGACGGAGACGGCGGTCATGGACTTGGTGATACTTGCGACGAAAACCTGGTCCGCCGGCGTCGCGGCCACTTTGGACTCCAGGTTCCGGACACCGTAGGCACGGGACCAAGTCCCTCCCGGCCAGCGGACTTCCGCCACCACGGCCACGGAGCCCTGGTCCACAAAGGCGCGCATGGCGTTGTCAATGGACCTGGTGGGCGGGGGAGCGGTGCCAAAGGAGGCAGGGGCTGGATCCGGTTCTGAGTAGGTGCATGCCGCGAGCGTGAGCACCACGGCGGACAGTGCACCGAGAAACGACCTCGAGGACGCTCGCATGACGCCGCCTGGTGAGATGCCAAAGGTGGAGAGACGGACCGCAACCGCGCCGCCCCCGGTCAAGGGCTCCCCGGCGCAGAAGTCCCAGCGCTTTAAGTCTAGGTACCGTGCCCCGCGCGGTCGAGGCCGAGGGTGGGGACTTTAGGTCGACGGGTCAGCGCTGTCGAGCGCTTCCGCGGACTATCAGCTCGCACGGGAAAATAACCTGGCGAGTTGGCTGGCCGGGGGTGATGATCCGTTCCACCAGCATTCGGGCTCCTATGCGGGCCATTTCACGGCTTGGCTGGCGGACGGTGGTGAGGCTGAAGGAATCCCAGGCTGCCATGTCCACGTCGTCGTATCCGATGACCCAGCAGCTTTCCGGCGTAATCTGCTGGGCGTGGAGGGCGTCCAGGGCACCGAAAGCCATGAGGTCGTTGGCGCAGAATACGGCCTGTGGACGGTCTGACCGTGAGAGCAGCCTGTTCATGATTTGCGCCGCGATGTCGTGGGAAAACTGCCCGTTGAAGCGGAGGTGTTCGGGCACCGGGTGTCCCTGGTCAGCCATCCTGCTCAGGAAGCCCCGGCCGCGGTCACGGGTGGTGCTTGCGTCCTCGGGGCCGCTGATGAAGGCCACGCGCGTTTTGTCGTGGGTCAGAAGATAGTCGGCGACTGCTGCGCCGCCGTCGGCATTGCTGCTCGTGACCTGGTCGCAGTCAAGCCCTTCCACCACCCGGTTGATCAGGACGATGGGGCTGTTTTTTTCAATGGCTGCCTGCAGTTCGATTGAGTCTTCAGTGGCGGTTGTGAAGATGACGCCGTCCACAGCATGTTCCCTGATGGCCTTCAGTGCATCCTGGTGGCTGCCGCCGCCGGCGTTCCAGATGACCACCCTGAAACCGGAAGTATCGAGTTCGCGGGTGAGTTCGTCGAGAGCCTCCGAGTAGAAGGGGTTGTTCAGGTCTGCAACAACGACACCGATCGCATTGGTGCGCCTGGTTTTCATGGCCTGGGCCCCGGCATGGGGAACGTAGCCCAGGGTTTCCATGGCTGCCTGCACCCGGGCTTTGGTCGCAGCCGACAGCTTCGGGGACGAGGACATGACCCGGGATACGGTCGCCTGCGAGACCCCGGCCAGTTCTGCGACGTCGCGGCTCGTCACCATCGGCTGCGTCCCCTTTCCTTCTTGGCGGCCCTTGTGCGGGTACCAGTGTTGTGCCGGCTTTCAGACTAGCCAATCACGGCTGCCGCCACCCTCCGGCATCCGGCTCTATGCCGTCTGCCGGAGGGTGCCGGCGGAACCGGTTGGGCTAGCGGGTTGTTGTGGGATCGTGCTCTGCGCTGAGCCCCTTCCGGAGCCGCACCTGGGGCGCGGTTTCAGGTGACCAGAGGGCGCCAACGATAGTGATGATCGATGTGACCACCATGTAGAGGGCGACCAGCCAGTAGCGGTCGAACTCGGGGCCGATGAGTGCCGTGGCAATCAGGGGAGCGAACCCTCCGGCGAAGACGGCAGCCACCTGCGGGCCGACTGATGCACCGGAGTAGCGGAGCTTGGGTTCGAAGAGCTCGGTGAAATAGGCCGGTTCCACGGAGTAGCAGAGGTCGCGTCCCACGTTGCAGGTCAGGATCAGGACGAGCAGGACCATGAAGAAGTCACCGGTCTGGACTGCCCAGAAGAAGGGGAATGCCATCACGAGCATCGTTGCGGCGCCGGCGATGACCGTGTAGCGGCGGCCCCAGCGGTCTGACACCCAGCCCCAGAACGGGATGGAAAAGACGCCCAGGCCGGCCATGATCATGGTTGCCAGCAGGATGGTGTTCTTTTCCAGCAGTACAGCAGGACCGTAGGCGAGCAGGAAGGTGGTGTAGATGTAGTAGTTCGCGTTTTCGGCAAATCGCATCATGATGACCTTGAGGATGGTCACGGGCCGGGTCTTGATGACCTTGACCACCGGCATCTTCTCGATTTCACCCTTGCGCTTGATTTCCTCGAAGGCGGGGGATTCGTCCACCTTGCTGCGGATGTAGAAGGAAAGCACCACCAACAGGATTGATACGAGGAACGGGATGCGCCATCCCCAGGACGCAAAGGCCTCCGGTGAGATCAGGTAGCCCATCACGTAGAAGGCTCCGTTGGCCAGCAGGGTCCCTGCCGGCACGCCGATCTGCGGCCAGGAGCCAAAGAAGCCTCGACGCTTCGCCGGGGCGAACTCGGTGGCCATGAGCGCCGCTCCGCCCCATTCGCCTCCGACGCCGATGCCTTGGACAATGCGCAGCAGCACCAGAAGGATCGGTGCCGCGATGCCGATGGTGGCGAAGTTGGGCAGGCAGCCGATGAGGAAGGTGCCGCCGCCCATGAGGCCAAGCGTCATCATGAGCATCTTTTTCCGGCCCAGGCGGTCGCCGTAGTGGGCGAAGACGAAGCCGCCGATGGGGCGGGCTGCGAAGCCGATGGCGTAGGTGCTGAAGGAGAGCAGGATGCCCACAAAGGGGCTCGCGTTCGGGAAGAACTGGCTGTTCAGGATGATGGCAGCCGCGACGCCGTAAACGTAAAAGTCGTACCACTCGATACAACTGCCGAGGACTGATGAAACCAGTGCCTTGCGGCGCATCTTCGGATCAATGGCGGGTGGCGCTGCGGTTGTCGTGGGGGTGCTCACTATGAGACTCCTTTGTCTTCGACCGGACAGTGACGGCAGCCACATCAGCTACCTCGTGACAAGGAGTGTATACGTAAACATTTGTGAGAATCAACGTCTTGCAGGGAAAAATGTATACGTATACACTCGATCCACAAGCAGGCCCGCTGGCCTGGTCCGGGGCGCTCCATAGGTCGCCCATCGATGAAGATGGAAGGTATTGCTCATGACCGTTACAACAGCAACCAGCTCGGCCGTGAATTCCGTGATGTTGAAGGAGCCGGCCCGGAACAGCGTGAACCGGGGCAGCACGCCGGAGGTGCGCGCCACCGTGGAAGGCGTCATCGCGGACATCCGTGAACGCGGCGACGCGGCAGTGCGGGAGTATTCCGAGAAGTTCGATAAATACGCCCCCGAGTCATTCCTGCTCACCAAGGAGCAGTTGGAGGAGATCCTCGCCCGCGTTCCCGAGCAGACCATTGAGGACATCAAGTTTGTCCAGGAGCAGGTCCGGGTCATGGCGCAGAAACAGCTTGAGTCACTGAGCGATTTCGAGATTGAAACCCTTCCGGGTGTATTCCTCGGCCAGAAGAACGTTCCCGTCCAGGCTGCCGGCGCCTACATTCCCGGCGGAAAGTACCCGCTTCTGGCCAGCGCGCACATGACCATCGTTACTGCCAAGGTTGCCGGCGTCGAACGCGTGGCCGCCTGCACCCCGCTGATCCAGGGGGAGGTCCCCGACGCCACGGTCGCCGCCATGTACCTGGCCGGCGCCGACGAGATCTACCTCCTCGGCGGCATCCAGGCCGTAGCGGCGCTGGCCATCGGCACCGAAACCATCAAGCCGGTCAACATGCTGGCCGGACCCGGCAACGCCTTCGTCGCGGAAGCCAAGCGCCAGCTCTTCGGTGAAGTCGGCATCGACCTCTTCGCCGGGCCCACCGAAGTCCTGATTGTTGCCGACGAGCACGCAGATCCGTTCATCGTCGCCGTCGACCTTCTCTCCCAGGCTGAACACGGTCCTGATTCACCCGCAGTCCTGATCACCACCAGCGAAGAGCTGGGCCGGAAGGTCATCGAGCACATCGATACGATCCTCGTGGACATGCCGACCCGGGACTACGCAGGTGCGGCGTGGCGCGACTGGGGTGCGGTCCACGTTGTTGAAACCCTCGACGACGCCTACGTCCTGGCGGACGAGTACGCCTACGAGCACGTGCAGATCCTCACCGAGAACCCCCGCGAAGCACTGGAGAAGATGCACGACTATGGTGCGCTGTTCCTGGGCGAAGGAACCTGCGTCTCCTACGGGGACAAGGTCATCGGCACCAACCATGTGCTGCCAACCCGCGGCGCCGCACGCTACACGGGCGGCCTTTGGGTGGGCAAATACCTGCGGACCGTCACCTACCAGGAAGTCACCAACACCGAATCAAGCGCCTTCTTCGGCGAACTCTGCGGACGCGCCTCCCGCGTGGAACGGTTCGAAGGGCATGCACGGTCCGGCGATGTCCGTGCGGCGAAGTACCGCGGCACCACCCTGCCCTGGTCGGACCACAACTTCGACAACTAGGAAGAGCCGGTGCCCGACTTCCGCCTAGACGGCAAGAAAGCACTGGTCACCGGAGCAGCCCGCGGACTCGGCAAGGCCATCGCCGATGGCCTTGCCGAGTCCGGCGCGACTGTCTACGGAACCAGCCGTGACGCCGAAAGCGCACGCCTCATCAGTGAACGCTACGGGACGCCCGCCTTTCCCGTTGACATCACGGAATCCACCCAAATACGCCAATTCGCCGACGACCTGGTGCAGGAAAGCGGCGGCATCGACCTGCTCGTTAACAATGCCGGCGTCAACGTACCCAAACCCGCGCTCGAACTGACGACGGAAGACTGGGACACCGTCTTTGACACCAATCTCAAGGGCAGCTTCTTCCTGACCACGGCACTGGCACGGCACTGGATTGAAGACGGAACGCGCGGGGCAATCGTCAACGTGGCCTCGCAGGCGGGAATCGTAGGAATCGAGGAACGCGCCGCCTACGGCACAAGCAAGGCCGGCCTGATCCACCTCACCAAGATCCTGGCCCTGGAATGGGCCCAGGCCGGAATCCGCGTCAACGCCGTCGCACCCACCTTCGTGCGCACGGAACTGACCGCATCAACCCTCAGCCGCCCCGACTGGGCCGCCGAGCTGTTGTCCCGGATCCCCATCGGCCGCTTCGGGGAGCCGGAGGACATCGCCGGAGCAGTGGCGTTTCTGCTGAGCGACGCCGCTTCGCTGATCACCGGGCACACCCTGGCCATCGACGGCGGCTACACCATCCGCTGACCGCCGCGGTTCTGAGTTCCGCCACCATCCTTGAGGAGCACTTTCATGACCATCAAAGACACCATCTCAACCACCGCCGTCGTCGGGTCCGGTTACATGGGCGGGGGGATAGCCCAGGTGCTGGCAATGCACGGCTACAAAGTCATGCTGGGTGATGTCGACGGCGAAACAGCGGAACGCGCCCGAGTCCGGCTTGTGCAGCAGGCCCGGGACTTTGAGGCCCGCGGCCTCGTGCCTGAGGGGGCCTCAAAGACAATTGAGGGGAACCTCGTCGCGGCCGCGAGCATCGAGGATGCAGTAGCGGCTGCGGACTACATCGCCGAAGCAGTCCCGGAAAAACCCGACCTGAAAGCCGCGATCCTCCGCAGGGTCTCGGCCGCTGCGCCGCCCCACGCGATCATCGGAACGAACACCTCGGCCATCCCCATCAGTGAACTGGCCGCGTCACTGACCGGCCCGGAGCGGTTCCTGGGCGTCCATTGGATGAATCCGGCCCCGTTCATCCCCGGCGTCGAACTCATCCCCGGGGAAGAGACTGACCCGGCCGTCCTCGACCGCTCCGAGGAGCTCATCCGCAGCCTGGGCAAGACGCCGGCCCGGGTGGCAGACACGCCGGGGTTCGTGGCGAACAGGCTTCAATTCGCCCTGTACAAGGAAGCAGCCCGGATCGTTGAGGAAGGCGTCGCAACGCCGGAACAAATCGACGCGGTAGTGAGCAGCACGTTCGGATTCCGCCTGGCCTTGTTCGGCCCCTTCGCCATCGGCGACATGGCAGGGCTGGACGTGTATGAATCCGCGTATCGCACCCTTGAAAAGGCCTACGGCGAGCGGTTCACCGTCCCGGAGGCCCTCGTCACCACGGTCAATGAAGGAAACATCGGTCTAAAGAGCGGGCGCGGTTTCCTCGACATCGACCCTGCCAACCAGGCTGCCCTCCTCGCCTACCGGGACAACGCCTATGCCCGGCTTTCGCAGCTGCGTGCGGAGCTTGGCCAGGCGCCGGGACTGTAGGCGAATCCGCTGCGGCGGATCGTCAGGCCCGGCTGCAACTGGAGCCGGGCCTGACACGTCACTACACAGCGGTTACGTCAGGTCGAAGCGGTCCAGCTCCATGACCTTCACCCACGCCGCCACGAAGTCGTCGACGAACTTCTCCCTGGCGTCGTCGCTCGCGTAAACCTCGGCCATCGCCCTGAGCTGGGAGTTGGAGCCGAACACCAGGTCCACCGGTGTGGCGGTCCACTTCAGCTCGCCGGTGGCGACGTCGGTGATCTCATAGACATTCTCCTCCGTCTCCGAGGCCTTCCACTTGGTGCCGGGGGAGAGCAGGTTGACGAAGAAATCGTTCGTCAGTACCCCGGGACTGTCCGTCAGGACGCCGTGGGCGGAACCGCCCACGTTGGTGCCCAGGGCACGCATACCGCCGACCAGCGCCGTCATTTCCGGCGCTGAAAGATCCAGCAGGTACGCCTTGTCCAGCAGGAGCGTCTCCGGCTGGAGCTTCTCGCCGGGGCGCACGTAGTTGCGGAACCCGTCAGCCCGCGGCTGCAGGTACTGGAAGGACTCGACGTCGGTCTGTTCCTGGGCGGCATCGGTGCGTCCGGGCCGGAACGGCACGGTGACGCCGAAACCGGCGTCATTTGCCGCCTTCTCCACCGCCGCGCAGCCGCCGAGGACGATCAGGTCCGCCAGCGAAACCTTCTTGCCGTTGGACTGGGCGGAATTGAACTGCTGCTGCACGCGCTCAATGGCCTGCACCGCCGTCGAAAGCTGCTCAGGTTCGTTGACCTCCCAGCCGCGCTGGGGCTCCAGGCGGATCCGGGCCCCGTTGGCGCCACCGCGCTTGTCCGTCTTGCGGAAGGTGGAGGCCGCGGCCCAGGCCGTGGTGGCCAGCTGCGAGACGGACAAGCCCGAGTCCAGGAGCCGGGCCTTCAGGGAGGCGATGTCCTCCTGGCCGATCAGCTCGTGGTCGACGGCGGGAACGGGGTCCTGCCAGAGCTGGGCTTCCGGGACCCAGGGGCCCAGCATGTGCGGGCCGACCGGGCCCATGTCGCGGTGCAGCAGCTTGTACCAGGCCTTGGCGAACGCGAGCTGGAATTCGTCCGGGTTCTCCAGGAAGCGGCGCCCGATTTCCCCATAGACGGGGTCAAAGCGCAGCGACAGGTCCGTGGTCAGCATGGTGGGCCGGTGCTTTTTCCCGGGATCGTGGGCGTCGGGGATGATCTCCGGGGCATCCTTGGCCACCCACTGGTGGGCGCCGGCGGGGCTCTTGACCAGCTCCCACTCGTACTCAAAGAGGATCTCGAGGAAACGGCTGCTCCACTGGGTGGGCCGGTCCGTCCAGGTGACCTCGAGGCCGGAGGTGATCGTGTCGCCGCCCTTGCCGCTGCCATAGGTGCTGAGCCAGCCCAGTCCCTGCGCCTCAAGGTTGGCGCCCTCCGGTTCGGGCCCGACGTGCGCGTCGGCGTCACCGGCTCCGTGGGTCTTGCCGAACGTGTGGCCGCCCGCGATCAGCGCGAACGTCTCCTCGTCGTTCATCGCCATCCGCTTGAAGGTCTCGCGGATGAATGCTGCCGCGAGTTCGGGATCCGGGTTGCCCATGGGCCCCTCCGGGTTGACGTAGATCAGGCCCATCTCCGTGGAGCCGACGTCCTCCGCCATCTGGCCTTCGCCGATGTAGCGTTCGTCGCCGAGCCACGTGTCCTCCGGGCCCCAGAAAATCTCCTCGGGCTCCCACACGTCTTCACGGCCGAAGGCGAAGCCGAAAGTCTTGAAGCCCATGGACTCGAGGGCCACGTTGCCGGCGAGGACCAGCAGGTCCGCCCAGGAAAGCTTCCGGCCGTACTTTTGCTTGACGGGCCACAGGAGGCGCCGGGCCTTGTCCAGGTTGGCGTTGTCCGGCCAGCTGTTGAGTGGCGCGAACCGCTGGCTGCCATCGCCCGCGCCGCCGCGGCCGTCGTGGACACGGTAGGTGCCGGCGGCGTGCCAGCTCAACCGGATCATCAGGCCGCCGTAGTGGCCGAAGTCAGCGGGCCACCAGTCCTGGGACGTGGTGAGGACCTGGGTGATGTCCTGCTTGAGGGCCTCGACGTCGAGCTTCTGGAACTCTTCCCGGTAGCTGAAGTCCGGGCCGAGCGGGTTGCCCTTGGGATGGTGGGCGTGGAGGACGGAGAGGTCCAGCTGGTTGGGCCACCAGTCAGCGACCGTGCGCGGCCGGTGACCCTTGGGCTGCGGCGAGTCGATCGCCGGGTTTTCGCTCTCGCTGCCGTGCGAGGTCACGCTGCCATGGTCCACCGGGCAGCCGCCTTCGACCTTTTGGTCCAGGCCTTGGGCGCTTCCGGGAGTGGGAATCGGGGGGTGTTCCGGACGATCGGTCATCTGTTTCCTTCCATGTGGCCGAGGCCGTGGAGCGGACTCGGGCGGCCGGTTCAACCTTCCCATTTGACCACGGGGACAGCCGTAAGAGGAGGGGCAAAGGCCTGCTCCCTGCAGCAGGAATGCGCCTTGCCCGGTGGGCAGCAACCCATACAACCGAGATCGGCTCACACGGCCGGGGAGCGGCCCTGGCAGGGGACGGAACTGACCACGCTGTAGTGCTCAACCACAGGAAACGGCTCATAGAACCGGTGCAGGAGGGCGCGCCACCGCTGGTAGTCAGGGGATCCCCGGAAACCAACGGTGTGGTCCTCCAGCGTGTCCCACTCCACGAGCAGAAGGTACGTGCTGGGGGACTCGACCGACTGCGAGAGGGACAAGGAAAGGAACCCGGGCATGGAGGCGATGATGGGCCGGGCGCGGGCGAACGCCACCTCGAATGCCTCTTCCTGGCCGGGAACAACAGGCAGCAGGGCGTGTTCAGTAATCACCCGGCAAGTCTTGCAAACTTCACGAGCCGGAGTTAATTCCACGTGCGGGACAGCCGGGCCTCTGGGGTGGGGCCGGTTTTCGGCTAATGTGCTGCGCCCAGTTCGATCAGCAGGACATGTGCGTGAGCGGAACCTGCGTCATTGCCGAGATTGATGGCGCCGGAAACTCCTTTGGATGAATGAGTGGGATCTGCCAAAATGACAAAACGATTTGTCACGTAGGTGCAATTCACCCTAGGGGTTCCTATTGCGGACCGTCAATAAGCGGCCATGGCTCAAAAGTGATGCTTGACACTTTCGCGGCGATGCCAATACCTTGGTGCCAAGTCGTTTTAGCAAAACGATTTTTCACCCCAAGTACTGTCTCGCCATTTCCGTTCGAGAGAAAGTGAGTCGACAGCGATGTCCACTCGTAAATTCATCAGCAGGCTCGCCATCGGCGGCATCTGCACCGCCGCTGCATTGGCCGCCTCGGCCTGCGGCGCAGGGGGCCCGTCCGCAACGTCGGGAAGCGCCGGCACCAACACCGTCAACGTCCTCGTCGAAGCCGGCGGCCACGCCGAACTGTCCGGCGTTGCCGAACAGTGCAAGAAAGATGCCGGCGTGGACGTCAACTTCGTCGAACTGCCCTATGACGGCATGTTCAACCGGCTCTCCAGCGAATTCTCCTCCGGCAACGTCTCCTTCGACGTGGCGGCGCTGGACTCCGTCTGGCTTCCGAGCTTCAAGGACGCAGTCCAGCCCATCGACGAGATCTTTACCGACGAGGCCAAGAAGGACATCTTCCCCTCCCTCGTCAAGGAAGCCAACGTGGACGGGCACTTCATCGGCCTGCCCGCCTGGACCAACGCGGAGATCATCCTCTACCGCAAAGACCTGTTCGAGGACGCCAAGAACAAGGCCGACTTCCAGGCCAAGTACGGCTATGAACTCACCGCCCCCACCACCTGGAAGCAGTACCAGGACATCTCCGAGTTCTTCACCAAGGACGGCATGTACGGTACCGACGTCAAGGGCGGCGTCGAAACCGAATGGCTGGCCCACGTCCTGCAGGCCGGCGGGCCGATGATCCTGGACGAAAACAACAAGGTGGTCATCGACAACGCCGCGCACAAGGAAGCACTGGACTTCTACGTTGGCCTCGCCAAGTCCGCCCCCTCCGGCGCAGCACAGGTGGACTGGGCAGCGGCGCAGAACCTGTTCAACCAGGGCAAAACCGCCATGACCCGTTTCTGGGCCCACGCCTACCGCCAGATTCCCAAGGACTCCCCGGTGGCAGGCAAGGTGGGAGCCGCTCCCATGATCGCCGGATCAGCCGGCATCGGTGGCGTCCCCGGCCCGTGGTACCTCACTGTCCCGAAGGCCACCAAGAACGCTGATGCGGCCAAGAAGTTTATCAAGTGCGCCTACGACCACAACAGCATGGGCATCGAATCCAGCCTCGGCCTGGCCTCGCGCATCTCCGCCTTCGAGAAGTACCAGGACAAGGAAGGCTACGAGAGCTTCGGACCGCTGATCGAAACCCTCAACGGCGAGGCCACGGCCACCCGCCCGGCAACCGAGAAGTGGCAGCAGATCGTCGACACTGTCCTTGTCCCCATGCTGCAGAAGGCCGTGGCCGGCGGTGATTCCACCACCCTCCTCGCCGACGCCAAGAAGCAGATCGAGGACCTCCTCAAGTAAGACCTCCGCGGCCGGCATCTGCCGAAGAGGCACAGCAAGTACGGTGCCGGCCGCGGCCCCAACCAGCGGAAGAGAAAACCGTGCGCATCTCCGATCGCCGCTTCGCAATGTTCCTGATGGCGCCAGCGGCGCTGTTCCTCGCAGTATTCGTGGCCTTCCCGCTGTTCCGCCTGGTGGCGGACAGCTTCTTCAAGATCTCTCCAATTGCCGGCGGCCCCCGCGACTTCGTGGGCCTGGACAACTACTTCCGCGCCTTCGCCTCCGAGGCTTTCACGGGCGCGGGCTGGCGGACCCTGGCCTACACCCTGGTGGTGGTCACGCTTGAGTTCGCCCTGGGCCTGGGCATGGCCCTGCTGTTCACCATGCTGGGCCGCAGTTCCCAGATCTGGCGGACGGTGTTCATGTACCCGCTCATGATCGCCCCAATTGTGGCAGGCCTGCTCTGGAAGTTCCTGATGATCGACAACTTCGGCCTCATCGGAACGCTCCTGCACCAGGCAGGCATCCTGCAAAACCCCAACCAGATCGGCTGGCTGTCCGATCCGGGCATCGTGCTCTACTCGGTGGCCATCCCGGACATCTGGCTCACCACCTCGTTCATGTGCCTGGTGCTGTTCGCCGGGCTGCAGAACATCCCCGGGGACCTGATC
The DNA here is from genome assembly GCF_031844545.1 of Arthrobacter sp. AB6. Lineage (NCBI taxonomy): Bacteria > Bacillati > Actinomycetota > Actinomycetes > Micrococcales > Micrococcaceae > Arthrobacter > Arthrobacter sp. AB6. The sequence goes on along the minus strand of NZ_JAUZVL010000003.1, from coordinate 114,538 downwards.
GAAGCGGCACGCCTGGACGGTGCCCGCGCACCGGCCATGCTGTTCCGCATCATCCTGCCCTTGCTGAGGCCGGTCATCGCCGTCGCCCTGGTTGTCCGCGGCATTGACGCGGCCCGGGCCTTCGACACCATCCTCATCCAAACCAACGGCGGGCCCCAGTCCGCTTCGGAAACCATGAGCCTGCTGATCTACCGCACCATGATCCGCTTCGGCGATCCCGGGCTGGCCAGCGCCATGGGCACCATCTACCTGCTGGCGATGCTCGCCGTCGCGTTCTTCGCGGTGGCCACCATCTGGCGGCCAGGAAAGGACACCTGATGCGCGTCGCCGAACGCATTAAGCACGACGGCGGGGGCCCGGCCAAGGCGGCCGCGGCACCGTCCGAACCGCCCGCCGTCGTCCCTCCGCGGAGGCGCCGCGGCGTCAACCGGGAAGGGCTGGAGGCCGGACGGCGCAGCACCCGCACGCTGCTGTGGGTCCTGCTCGCCACCGCCATGGTGCTGTACGGATTCCCGTTCCTGTACCTGCTGTTCACGTCCTTCAAGACCCCGATCGACACCATTGCGGTGCCGCCCACCATCCTGCCCCGGGAGTGGACGCTGGAGAACTACGCCAACGCGCTGGGCCGGAACGGAGTCCTGGCCTCCTTCATCAACAGCATCCAGACGGCCGTGATCAGCACCCTGCTTTCGCTGGTCCTGGCGGTTCCGGCCGCCTATGGCATCACCCGGTACAAGACCCTCAGCGGCCGGATCTTCATCATGGCCGCCCTGGTGACGCGCATGGTCCCGCCGGTGGCGATCGGCATTCCGCTGGCCTCAATGATGGCAACCATGGGGCTGTCGGATACGCCAATTGCCCTGTCCATCGCCCACACCACCATTTCGCTGCCGCTCTCCATCTGGCTGATGTCCAGCTTCTTCGAAGCGGTGCCGAAAGACCTGGAGGAAGCGGCCACCGTGGACGGGTGCAGCAGGCTCGGCGCCCTCTGGCGGGTGGTGATGCCGGTGGTCTCCGGCGGCATCGCCGTCACCGCGATCTTCGCCTTCCTGGCCTCCTGGAACGAGTTCCTCTTCGCGCTCCTGATGACCGCCATCCGATCGCAGACAACGCCGGTGGTGATCGCGAACTTCCAGACCCAGTTCGGCCTGGACTGGGGATCCATGACGGCGCTGGCCGCCGTGTACTCCATCCCGGTCATCCTCCTCACGCTTCTGCTGCAGCGCAGGATCGTGGCGGGCATGACGCTGGGCGCCGTCAAGGGCTAGGCCACCATCAACGAGTAGCCTACTGGTAACCCCCAGGGGCATCACCAACCATGAGGACGTGGGAAACAGATGAGCAACAAGAACATCGGCATCAAGGATGTGGCCGTGGCCGCCGGGGTGTCCGTGACAACTGTCTCCCATGTCCTCAACGATGTTTCCTACGCCCGGATCAGCCCCGAAACCAGGGACAAGGTGAAGACGGCCGCCGAGCAACTGGGCTACGGACCCAACCGCCTGGCCCAGGCCCTGCGCACGCAACGGACCGGCATGCTGGGGCTGGTGAGCGAGGACATCGCGACGACGCCCCACGCCGGCCGGATCATCCTGGGCGCCGACGAGGCCGCCAAGGCCCGGGGGTACGGGCTCATGATCATCAACACCTCCGGCTCGGCGAGCCTCGAATCCCGGCAGGCCGACGTCGAGGCCCTTTTGGAACGCCGGGTGGACGGCATCCTCTACGCCACCATGTACCACCGCAACGTGGAGCTGCCGGCCAACCTTGGCAGCGTGCCGTCCGTCCTGGTGGACTCGGTGGCCCGCGGCGGAAACATCACCGCCGTGATCCCGGATGAAGACGGCGGTGCACGCGCCGCGGTGGGCGCGCTCCTCGAAGCGGGCCACACCCGGGTGGGCTTCATCAACAACACCGATGACGTCCCCGCAACCCGCCAGCGGCTCCAGGCCTTCCGGGCGATGCTGACTGAAGCAGGGCTCGACGGCGACGCGGCACCTGTCGAGTCCGAGGTCTCGGAAGTGCATGGCGGCTACGAGGCGGCCCGGCGGATCCTGGCACGAGGGGACCGCGCCGACATGCCTACGGCACTGTTCTGCTACAACGACCGGATGGCGATGGGAGCCTACCGCGCTGCCGCGGAGCTGGGACTCAGCATCCCCGGTGACCTTTCAGTCGTCGGCTTCGATGACCAGGAACTGATCGCCGCCAACCTCCACCCGGGACTTACCACCGTGGCCCTGCCCCACTACGAGATGGGTGCCTGGGCCACCGAACACCTGATTGACGCCGTGGAGGGGAAGACCGACCTCACCCTCATGGCACTTCACCCGACCATCCTGGGCTGCCCCCTGGTGCGCCGTGACTCCATCGCGGCTCCCCGGCCGTAGCAGCCAGCCCCTTCCACTTTCCAAAAGGACCGCACGAACATGTCGACCTTCCTTGATGCCGCATACCCTGAAACAGTCCCGGCGGAAACCTCCAGGTTCCGGCCTGCCATCCACTTCACGGCACGGGATACCTGGCTGAACGATCCCAACGGCCTGGTTTTCCATGACGGCCTCTACCACCTCTTCTTCCAGAACAACCCCTACGGCAACGTGTGGGGCAACATGTCCTGGGGCCACGCCACGTCCCGCGATTTGCTGCACTGGACCGAACACCCCGTTGCCATCGCCTGCGATGAGGCAGAGGACATCTTTTCGGGAAGCGTCGTAGTGGACCACGGCAACACGTCCGGTTTCGGCACGGCGGATGCACCCGCCCTGGTAGCCGTTTACACCAGCGCCTACAAGGCCGCGTCCGAACACAGGGGCACGCAGGCGCAGTCCCTGGCCTACAGCACCGACGCCGGCATGACCTGGAGGAAATACGGAGGCAACCCTGTCCTCGCGCGGAACTCAGCGCACTTTCGGGACCCCAAAGTCTTCCGTTACCAGGACGGGCATGACAGCTGCTGGGTCATGGTGGCCGTCGAAGCGCAGCACCAGAAGGTGGTCTTCTACCGGTCGGACGACCTCAAGACCTGGGACTTCCTCAGCGACTTCGGCCCGATGAATGCCGACCAGGGCGAATGGGAATGCCCCGATCTCTTTCCCCTGGCGGTGGACGGGGACCCGGACAACATCAAATGGATACTGATCGTGAACATCAACCCCGGTGCGGTGGCGGGAGGATCCGGCGGCCAGTACTTCATAGGGCATTTCGACGGCGTCCGGTTCCTCCCGGACGCCACTTCCGTCGCGGCGCCTGCCGGGATCGGCGCCCTGGGTGACTCCGCCGCGTCCGCTGCAGCCCTGCAGCAATGCCTGTGGCTGGACTGGGGGCGCGACTGCTATGCCTCCGTCTCGTTCAGCAACGTCCCGGATGGACGGCGCATCATCATCGGCTGGATGAGCAACTGGGACTACGCCAATGATCTGCCCACCGCCCCCTGGCGGTCCTCGATGACCCTCGCCCGGGAAGTGCGCCTCACAGCAGTCAACGGCTCTGCGCGCCTGATCCAGCAGCCGGTCCTCGCCGGCCACCCTGCTGGAAAGGAACTGCCTGTTGCCAGGGACCAGCTGAACGCGGCGCCCTTTGAACTGGGAAGTCCACCCCTCCGGTTGCCGGATGCGGTACCGGGCAGCGCCCAGGTCATCGAGGCGCAGATACGGCCCGGAAGCGCCGAGCGCCTTGTTTTCCGGCTCTTCGGAAGCAGTGAGGGGAGCAAGGGCGCCATTCTCAGCTACGACACCACCAGCGCACGGCTCATCCTGGACCGCCGGCAATCAGGCGACACCTCCTTCCACGCGAAATTCGCTTCGATCGAGTCAGCACCCGTTGACCTGGAGGACGGCGTGCTCAAGCTGCAGATCGTCGTCGACCATTGTTCGGTGGAGGTATTCGCCCAAGGCGGGAAGGCGGTCCTGGCTGACCTTATCTTTCCGGAAGCCGGACACCAGGAGAACTGGCTGTCGGCCGAGGGGGGCCCGGCAACAATGCTGAAGCTCGCCGTCTCAACACTCGCCTAACCGCAACTCGACAGGGAAGAACCCATGCCAAGCAACAACTACTACGACGTGACCACCTGGCCCGTAGGCAATCCTTCCAAGGACGTCGGCGAGGTCATCAACAGCATCATCGCTGACATCAAGGACCGGCAGGCCGCCACGGATGTGGACAACGGCGGAAAGCCAGGCGCGGTGATCTACATTCCGCCGGGGGACTACCACCTTCGCACGCAGGTGGTGATCGACGTCAGCTTCCTTCGAATCGAGGGCTCGGGACACGGGTTTACGTCGTCGAGCATCCGGTTCAACGTTCCCGAGGACGAATGGCCGGACCTGCATGAGCTGTGGCCCGGCGGGAGCCGGATTATCGTTGACCTTCCGCCCGCCGGCGACGGGGAGGAATCCAAGGGCGCCGCTTTCTACATTGAGCGGAGCGGGAGCCCGCGGATCAGCTCGGTGGAGTTCTCCAACTTCTGCATCGACGGGCTGCACTTCACCCCGGACGGCTCGGGGCTGCCTGCGGAGAACACCTACGTCAACGGCAAGACCGGCATTTATGTGGCGAGCGCCAATGACTCCTTCCGCGTCACCGGCATGGGCTTCATCTACCTCGAGAACGCGCTCACCATCCACAACGCGGACGCGCTGTCCATCCACGGCAACTTCATCGCTGAATGCGGAAGCTGCATCGGGCTGCGCGGGTGGGGGCAGGCGTCAAAGATTACTGACAACCTGATCGGAGCAGGCTTCAAGGGCCACTCCATCTATGCCCAGAACCACGGTGGGCTCCTGGTCACCGCGAACAACGTCTTCCCCCGCGGTGCGAGCAGTGTCTATTTCGACGGCGTCACGCGTTCGAGCGTCACCAACAACCGGCTGCATTCCTTCTACCCCGGGATGGTGGTCCTCGCGGGGAACAGCTCGGAAAACCTCGTGGCCACGAACCACTTCCTGCGGGACCATGAGCCCTGGACGCCCTTCCTGGGGGTGGACAACGGACTGGACGACCTCACCGGACTTCTCTGCGTCAGCGGCAACAACAACTCCGTGATCGGCAACCACTTCTCCGAGGTCATCGACTCACAGGGCATCCGGCCGGCAGGCGCCACGCCCGTCATCATCAGGCTGCAGGCGGGGGCGGGCAACTTCGTCTCCAACAACCACGTGGTGGCGATGGACGTCCATGCCAAGTCAAGCGACTCCTGCTTCTCGGCGCAGGTGGACGCGCTGCTGGCAACCGGGGCGTCGGACGGCCTCGCCGTGACGGCCGTGATGGTCGATCCCGCATCAGCCCGGAACACCATCCTTGATTCCGGAAGTGACGCCCAGGTCATCGCAGACAGGGTTGCTAATGCTGTGAGGGCCACACCTACTGCCGGTAACCAGGCAGTTCCCTCGCCGTAGAAGGGCGGCCGGAGCATCCGATCGCCCTTCTACGTGCTGACTGCTATTTCGTGTTCAGCATGTTCCAGAGAATCAAGTCATGTGCGTGCTTGGCTTTGTCATCGCCGCGGAAGTCCGCTTCCTTGATGCTGCCACCGGTGTCGATTCCGATGCTGGAGGTTGACGCGAACCTGCCCATCATCGACTTGTTGGACAGCATGGAAACGGAGCGGATGTTCTTGTAGGGCACGGACACGACGGCAAGTTTGTTTCCGACGAAGCTCTTGTCCTGGAGGATTACGCGCATGTTGGTGATGCCCACGAAGCCGGTACCGACCCCGATGCAGTCGTAAACGGCGTAAACGATTTCTCCCTGCAGGAGCCCGGCCCTGATTTGCTCGAGCTGTTCATACTTGTCGTGAATGATCTCAGTCAAAGTGCAGTCTCCTTCGGCCTAGTTGCGGAGCGGAACGCCGTGGGCGTCCCGCTGGAAGTAGGCGGCGCCCGCGAGGATCATGATGCCCTCAATAAGGCCCCACAAGGCGAGGAATCCCAAGCCCAGCACACTCAAGACGATCGCGAGCACGAGCTGGATGATGCCGATCTTTGTATATCCAAGGTAAAAGCGGTGGATACCCAGGCCACCCAGGAATATGCCCAACAAGCCTGCCGCGATCTTCGACTTGGACTGCGGGTAACCGTAACCCGGCTGCGGCATGGGCGGTTGGCTTGAGTACTGGGGCGGCTGCGGCATGGGCGGTTGGCTTGAGTACTGGGGCGGCTGGGGCATGGGCGGCTGCGCAGAGTACTGCGGGCCGGGGAAGGGCGGCGGGGTTGGAGCTTGGGCGCCGTTGTAAGGAGGGGGCACAGGCGGGCCGTAATTTTCCTGCGGGGCCGAGTTCGCGTCGGGGTGTTGCTGGGTCATGGTTGATGCCTTCCGGAGAATGATGATGCGGCCCCAGGTGACCGGGCGGCGGCAGTCGACGACGGCATCCCCCAGAATCCATAGCCTTCATAAGTGTGACGGACTACAGGGCAAAATTCTCTGTAAACCGCAGTGTTTCCTGCTGAAGACGTCGAGGACGTTCTTAACGAAAGAGGCCGACGGCGGGAAAGTCCCGCCGTCGACCGCTTGGTTCTTGGTGCCACGCAAGTTAGCCCGCACCAGGGTGGCATCCGTTACCCCGCCGCCACGCTTTCACGGGCAAGAGCCGGCTCTGACGCTTCAATTTCGTTCTTGCGGGTCTCGAGGTCGTCGAGCGATTTGCCCTTGGTGTCGGGGGACAGGAGGGCAGCGAGCGCTGCGACGGCGCAGATACCCAGCGTGGTCAGCCCGATGACCACGGGGACGTTGGTGGATCCCGGGGGAGCGACTGCGGTGAAGATGCTTGGGAAGAACGATGCGATCATGAGGCCCACGTTCTGCGACACCGCGAAGCCGGTAACGCGGATCCGCATGGGGAACTGCTCCTGGAAGAACGTGGCGAAGGTGGCGTTCCACATCTGAAAGAAGAGGCCCTGCACAATGACGATGCAGACGAAGACCAGCGCCAGGCTTCCCTGTTCAATGGCCCAGAGGTAGCCGCCGGCCAGTGCGCCGCCGCCCAGGCCGCCCGCGACCATCAGCATCCGCCGGCCGATCTTGTCCGAGAGTGCACCGAACAGCGGAATGGTGACGACGGCGGCGATGTTGGCCACGAGGGTCACCCACAGGAAGTCGCTGCTGGAGAAGCCGTTGCCGTAGCCCTTCTGGGTGGCGTAGGAGACGCCGAAGATGAGCGTTGCCATGCCGATCACGTTGGTGAACGTCATCAGGATGCAACGGACCAGGACCCAGGGGTAGCTGCGGACCAAGTCAACGAGGGGGAACCGCTGCTTGGCCTTGCCGGCCTGGGACTGCGCCGCATACGCCGGCGGTTCCTGCACGCGGCGGCGGATTACGTAGCCGGCCAGGATCACGAAGGCGCTGAGCAGGAACGGGATGCGCCAGCCCCAGGCCTGGAACTGGTCGGCGGGCAGGATGGCTGCAAGCGGGAGCAGCACGGCGGTGGCCAGGATGGAGCCCACCTGGGTGCCCTGCAGGCTGAAGCTTGCGAAGAAGCCGCGCCTGGCATCGGGGGAGTGCTCCACGATCATCGCGCTGGCGCCGCCCAGTTCTCCTGCGACGGCGAAGCCCTGGATGAGGCGGAGGATCACCAGCAGGATCGGCGCCAGGATGCCCACCTGCCCGTACGTGGGCAGCAGCCCGACGGCGAAGGTGGCGAAGCCCATCAGCAGCATGGCGAAGACGAGCACCTGCTTGCGGCCGTGCCGGTCACCGTATGCTCCCAGTACCACCGCGCCAACCGGGCGGGAGACGTAGCCCACCGCGTAGGTGGCGAGCGAGGCGATGATCCCCACGGTCGGGTTCTCGGTGGGGAAGAAGATGGCGGGGAAGATGAGCGTCGCTGCCAGCGAGTACAGTGCGAAGTCGTAGTATTCGAGTGCGCTCCCGATCCAGCCGCTCATCGCGGCTTTCTTCGGGTCCCGCTGGCCAACGCCGGCTTCCGGGATAGGGCGGGTTTCCCCGGGATTGCTGCTCATTCTGGTGAATTCCTTCGTCGTCATTGGCAAGGAACCGGAACTATTGTTCCGGATGGTCGACGGGGACCTTGAAGGGTTGTGCCTGGAAAGCCCTTTCCCTTGAATCGTTTCATCAAGGATAGGCTGGTGACGTGGGTTACGTCAATGCGGCACCGAAAAGCATTATGCGGAAGGCCTGGCCTATTCCGAGGTGACGCTCCCGCCCAACAGTCTCAGGTGCCCGCGGAGTTGTCCTTCGGGTCAACCCCGAACAGCGGCAGCACCACTTCGTCCACAATCCCCACCAGGAACTCATCTTCAATAGGTCCGGAGCCGAAGATGAACCGGTGCCGCAGCAGGGCGGGGCCGGCCTCGATCTTCAAATCGCTCACGAGGGCCGGATCGCACTCGCCGCGTTTGACGGCGTTGGCAAGGATTTCATGCATCACCCTGCTGGCGTTGCCGTGCGTGAACACCCGGACTTCGGCGGCAACGTCGGGGTTCTGCAGGGCCTCACCCAGCACCCCGCGGACTGCCTGCCCAACCGTCCCCTCCAGCAGCCGGGCAGCCTGCCGCATGACGGTCAACGTATCCAGGCGCAGGCTGCCGGTATCCGGGACCGCGTCCGGGCCATGCATCGACGCGTAGGCGGCGTCCAATACCAGGGCGGCGCGTCCGGACCACCGCCGGTAGAGCGAGGCTTTGCTGGCGCGCGCGCGTTCGGCTACCCGGTCCATGGTCAGCGCAGCGTAGCCGGATTCGGCGATCTCGGCCAGGACGGCGTCGAAGATCGCGCTGTTCAGGGCCGCGCCGCGGCGGCGCGGCAGCTTCCGATGGTCCGGGCGCGCCCCGGCGGTCACGACGACGGCTCCGCAACAGCCGCCGTGACCTGTCCGCGGGTGCCGTCCACAAGGACCAGCTGGCCGGTCTGCAGGTCACGGGTCCCCGACCCGGTGGCCATGACGGCGGGGATCCCGTATTCCCGGGCGACGATGGCTGCATGGGATGCGATCCCGCCGGCGTCAACCACGACGGCGGCCGCACGCTGGAACAGCGGAGTCCAGGATGGGTTGGTGTAGGGGCAGACCAGGACCTCACCGCTGCGGAGCAGTCCGAATTCGTCCGGCCTCCGAATGATCCTTACCCTTCCGGTTGCCTGGCCGCGGCTGGCGGGCATGCCGGACACCAGCGTCCCGGGCGCCGGACGTTTGTGTGCGAACAGTGCCGGATCCAGCAGCGGGATGCCCTTCAGTTCCCGGCGTTTCGCGGCCCTGGCCAGCACCAGCCGGCGGTAGCGTTCCCTCTCGGCAACCGGCAGCGCGCCGCCGTCGTCCATTCCTGCCAGTTCCTCAAAGCGCAGGTGCTGGACATCGGCCGCATCAGCGAGCACCCCGCCGTCGGACAGCCGCCGGCCCAGTTCCGACAGCGCGCGCCGGAGCGGCGGCAGCACCATGGTGGCGTAGAAGTGGCTGTCCTCGCGGAAGGCGGTCCCGGCCTTTGCGGCGTCGACGGCGGACAGCAGGTCCCGCCGCAGGGCCGCGATCCGCAGGGCGGGATGACGTTTTAGCTCCTCGAGCGCCTGGCCTGTCTGGTCTGCAGCCTGCCGCCGCTCACCCATCATTGACGTGATCAGCCCGAGAACCACCTCGGGGGCATCGGACCAGGTTGGCGTACTGCTCAGCACCACGCTGACGGTTTCGCGGTGTCCGTATTCGGACAGGAAGGCCTGGAAGCGTGTGCGGAACTCCTGGAAATCCGGGTGGTGCTCCACGCGGGAGAGCAGGCCCCGCGGTTCCAACTCCGTGAAGGCCCGGGCCAGCTCGCCCTGGGACCGGACGTAATCGGCCAGCTCCTCCAGTGCGCGGTTGGCCTGGCTGGTGCGGGTTTCAGCGCCGGCGATGAGTGCCGACCCAAGATGCCTCTTGCCCAGCAGTAGGAGCAGCAGGCGCAGCTTCAGCTGGGGAACAAAGGCTCCCGGCAGGTACGAGATCCGCAGCTCGGTGATCCCGCGCATCGCGGCGAAGGTTTCCTCCGCGAGCCCGATGACCCCTTTCCAGGTCAAGGCCCTGGGGTCCTGCGCGTTAAGCCGCCGGATGTCCGCCAGGTACGTGGTGAACCTGCTGTCCTGCGTCCACAGGGCTGGATTGAACCGGCGGGCACGGCGTGCCAAGGAAACAGGTGCGCCGAGCGTGCGAACCGTCGGGTGGGGAACCGGCGGGACCAGCCGGACCACCACGCCGTCCTCCTCCGGCAGCAACTCCTCCACCGCGGGGAAGACAACTCCGACGCTTCCGGCCATGCCGTGAAGCATCGCCAGGATGCCGCGCTGCATCCATCCCGAAACGTCCAGCGGATAGGGGCGGACTTGGAACATCTCGGCGAAGAACGGGCCCATTAACCGCTGGAACGGGTTAAGGCGCAGCGGCTGCGGCGGCAGTGCCGTCATCGGCCGCGCCTGGAGCACGTACACATGCCCGCCGGCGACGGCCCATTCCATGTCCTGCGGCCGTCCGAAGTGGTCCTGGGCGCGCACGGCCAGCCGCGCCAGTTCCGCCAGCTGTTCCGTATCGAGGGCAGCCCGCCGGGTGCCCGTGCCGGCGCTCTCCTGCGTGCCTCCTCCTGCAAGGGCCCGGATCACCACCTCGTGGGCGCCCGGGCCGTACGTGCTGGTCCGGCCAGCGCGGTCCAGCACGTAGTGCTCCGGCGTGACCCGTCCGGAAACCACGGCCTCGCCCAGGCCGGGGCTGGCATCCACCACGATTTCACTGCGTTCGCCCGTCACCGGGTTGGCGCTGAACAGGACCCCCGCGATGTCCGCCGGCACCATGTCCTGGACGACGACGGCGATGGACACCTCGCGCGGGTCGATCCCCTGTCGCTGCCGGTAGGCGACGGCGCGCTCCGTCCACAACGAAGCCCAGCAGTCCGCCACGGCGCGGATCACCGCCTGCTCGCCCACAACGTTCAGGAAGGTGTCCTGTTGCCCTGCAAACGCGGCGCCCGGCAGGTCTTCGGCGGTGGCACTGGATCGCACCGCCACCGGACCGCCGCCCAGGGCGGCATAGGCTGCCGCGATGTCAGCGATGACGCGCGAGGGAATCCGGGCCTGGGCGAACAATGCCCGGATTTGTGCTCCGGCATCTCCGGCTTTCAGTAACCCTTCCAGTTCGACGCCCAGGCCGGTGTCTGCCATCAGGGTGCCGTAGGCGGCGGTGGTGACCACAAAGCCTGCTGGAACGGGGAAACCCTGCCGCACGAGTTCGCCGAGATTGGCGCCCTTTCCGCCAGCCGAGGCCAGGTCAGCGGCGCCGAAGTCGGCGAGCATACCCGTAAATTTCTCAGCCATCGGGGGCCCCTTGGGGACGGAGGGGTGGGGTTGGAGCGGCGGTTGGTGGCGTCGGCGAGGGAAGAGTTCCGTCACTGACTGTGCCAGCGCGCACAGGGCAGGACCGGGGACGAACAGAACCAGCGAACCCCCTTTTAGAGAACTATTGGTTCTCTAAAAGGGTACGTTCGTCGTGCCGGGCCGACAAGGGTCTGACTCGGCCTCGGCATGAAAGCGGACGTCCGAGGCGGCGTCAGGACCGCGGAATCCGCACGGAGGCGGGAGAACCGTGCGGACGATGTTGCTGGGCCTGGTCAGCGAGGATATCGCCACCACGCCCCGCGCGGGCCGGGTCATCCTGGGCGCTGGCGAGGTCGGAGGTCTCGGAGGTGGAGGGCGGCTATGAAGCGTCCCGGAGGGTCCTGGCATGCCAGGGCCGCGCCGATATGCCTACGGGAACCTGCAGTTTTCCGGAAGACGCCCAGCCCAGTTCCAGCTTCCGGACATGAACGGCCTATTGCCCCATGGGGGCAGTTGCAGGCGCTCGATCATTCAAAACCGGAAAAGCGGTTCGATCTGCACGCGCAGGCGCTCGCGGAGTTTCTCCCAGAGATCCTCTGGGCGGAATCCGCGCGCCGGGGTGCGAAGGACCTCGTGGATGTAGGTTCCATTGCAGTTCTGCGCAACGACCAGTGAGTCGACGTCGGCGCTGAGGTATCCGGCGTCCCTGGCGTCGTCGAGGATGGCGGCGATCAGAACGATAACCCTGTCGCCCTGGGCGATGCTCTGGGCGCCAAGCTGGCTTCCGGCCTTGAAGCCATGGTGCAGGTAGCTCGTGACGTTCTCCGGGTCGGTTGCGTAAAACCGTGCGCGTGCACGGAAAATGGCGTAGATCCGCTCCACATAGTCCCGCGCGGTGGAAGTATTGGCAGCGAGTTCCTTGTCCGCGTCTTCGATGGCCTGGAGCGTCGTGTCCATGCGCTCGCCGATGACCAGCAGCAGCAGTTCGTGCTTATTACTGACGTAGCGGAAGAGGGTGGCCTCCCCGACCCCGGCAAGCTCGGCCACTTCCTTGGTGGTGGTGTGCTCGTAGCCCCGTTCGTTGAAGAGCTGTTCTGCTGCGGCGCGGATATTCTGGTACCGCTCGATCCGGGCCTTTTCGCGCAGCCCGACGGGAGCACCAGAGGCGGAAGCCTCCGAAGTCATCGTCTTCATCCTTTATTACCGTTCCTATCAGCGGTGGGGTGCGGGGCGGCCGTTCGCAGCCGCCCCACTGCGGTTCTGATGCCGATAACAGTCAATTGAACATCACGATCTGGCGGATGGCATTTCCATCGGCGAGTTCATCCATTGCCTCGTTGATGTTGTCCAGGGTGATCACCGACGAAGCCAGCTTTTCGACCGGCAGCCTTCCTTCACGCCACATCTGCGCGTAGACCGGAATGTCGCGGGCCGGCACTGCTGAACCCAGGTAGGAACCGACGATGGTGCGGGCCTCGGCTGTAATCCCCAGCGGTTCAATGGATGACAGCATTCCCGGAGCCGGCAGTCCGGCAGTCACCGTGGTGCCACCGGGCGCCGTGGCCTGTACCGCGGTTTCGAAGGCGCGGGGGTGGCCGGCCGCCTCGATGACGATGTGGGCCCGGATGCCCAGATCCGCGGCCTCGGCAGGCGAGTACGCTTCTGTTGCCCCCAGTTCCCGCGCTGTGACCAGTTTGTCCGGGTTCGCATCGACGCCGATGATCCGGGCGGGTTCGGCCCACGCTGAGGAGATTGCGACGGCGGTCAGCAGAGCTGCCATGCCGACTCCTCCGAGGCCGACGATCATGATGTCCTGCCCCTCCTGGGGATTCCCCGCGTTGATGACCGCCCCGCCTCCAGTCAGCACTGCACACCCAAGAAGTGCAGCGACCGACGGCGGCACGTCGCTTCCGACCGGGACAACCGAGCGGCGGCTGAGCACGGCATGGGTCGCAAAGCCGGAGACTCCGAGGTGGTGACGGACAGGCTGGCCGGCTCGCGTCAGGCGCGTTGACCCCCCTGGCAGCGTTCCGGCCCCGTTGGATTCTGTACCGACGCTGCACGGCAGCTTTCCCCCGGTGCGGCAGTTGGGGCACTCCTCGCAGCGCGGCAGGAAAACCGTGACCACCCGCTGGCCCGGTTCCAGATCATCGACATCCGCGCCCACAGCGACGACCGTACCGGCGGCCTCGTGGCCGAGCAGCATGGGCAGCGGACGGGGGCGGTCGCCGTTGACCACGGAGAGGTCCGAGTGGCAGATACCCGCAGCTTCCATCCGTATCAGGACTTCCTGCGGTCCCGGCCCGGCGAGGTCAAGCTCCGCAACGGAAAGCGGGCGGGACCGGGCGTACGGACGGGGGGAGCCGACGGTCTCCAGGACCGCGCCGGTAATCTTCATTGTTTCCCTTCCAACGATTGTGCTTCGTATCACTCTTATGCTTTTATGAGAGTGTAATCCGCACGGAGTGCACTTTCAATATCGCATGACTGCGCGTTACCTGCACCCGATCGGATCCCCTCATCGTTATCAGCACCGGCCAGTCAAATTCGAAGGGATTGGAATTGAAGATTCATCCAGATGCAAACGAGGGTGCCGTCCACGTCGGGGGCCTTTCGGTTCCTTTCCACGACACGCTTGCACCGGAAGACCCCCGGGAAACTGTGGTCCTGGTCCACGGAACGGGCGGAAGCGCCAAGACTCATTTCCGCACCCTCTTTCCCATGCTTGCCGCCCGGTACCGTGTCCTGGCCGTTGACCTGCAGAGCCCTGCCGGGGAACCGACCCTCGACGGATTGTCAGGGCAGGTTGCGGCTGTCATCGACCACCGCGCTCCTGCACAGCCGGTCCATGTGGTCGGCTACTCACTGGGCGCCCTGGTGGCGGCCGACCTCGCCGCTTCCCGCCCCGAGAGCGTGTCAAGCCTGACTCTGGTGGCCGGTTGGGTCAGGGCCGACGCCCAGCAGCGGCTTCGCAACCGGATCTGGAAGCGGCTCTTCGAGTCTGATCAGGACCTCCTGCGCGAGTTCGTCACCTGGACAGCCTATGGACACCCTTTCCTTGCCGGCCGGGGCGACGCTGACATCCAGGCCCTGATTGATGCCCGGACCTTCCCGGAGGGGATTGCCGGGCAGATGCGGCTCAACGCCGTCGCCGATCTGAGCGGCAGGCTGACAGCGATCACCGCTCCGTCCCTGGTCATTGCCGGCGCCCACGACCAGATGGTGCCCGCCCGGCAGACCCAGCTCCTTTTCGGAGGCCTTCCGAACGCCCGCTACGCGGTCATCGACAGTGGTCACGCCGTCCCGCAGGAGCGCCCGGCCCAGCTGTTCCAGCTCATCAACGAATTTGTGACGGACCCTGCCGCTTCGCCTGCGGGCGGGATCCGGGAAGCACTCTTTGTCTAGCCCGTCGGGACCAGCACGCAACAACACACACATTGGAGGAACAGTGGAAAGTACCCCTATGGGACATCCCGCGTCCGGTTCACCGGTCGACGTCATCATTGTCGGCACCGGCTTTGGAGGCCTTGGCATGGGTGCCAAACTGGCCCGCGAGGGCGAACGCTCATTCATCATTCTCGAACGGGCGGAGGACGTGGGCGGAACCTGGCGCGACAACCACTATCCGGGCGCGGCCTGCGACGTGCCGTCGCTGCTGTACTCGTTTTCCTTCCGCCCCAACCCTGAGTGGTCCCGGATGTTCGCCCCCCAAGAGGAAATCCTCGGCTACCTGCGCAGCGTTGCCCGGGAAGAGAACCTCCTTGAACGGATCGTGTTCGGCGCCGAACTGACCGATGCCCGCTGGGATGAGGCGGAAGCGCTGTGGAAAGTCAGAACCCCCAAAGGTGAGTTTGCAGCCAAAACCCTGGTAACCGCCGTCGGGCATCTGTCCGAGCCCAAGATGCCCGACATCGAGGGACTGAGCGGCTTCTCCGGTGAGGTGTTCCACTCAGCGCAGTGGAATGACGGGATTGACCTGGCGGGCAAGCGGGTGGGCATCGTCGGCTCGGGAGCCACGGCCATCCAGGTCTTGCCCGAGGTGGCAAAGATCGCCGGGGAGGTCGTTGTGTTCCAGCGCTCCGCCCCGTACGTGACGCCGCGTCCGGACCGGGCCTACACCGAGGAGGAAAAGGGCCTTTTCCGCAAGATGCCCGAGGTGATGCAGGAACTGCGGGAGGAGATGTTCTGGTCCAATGAGGAGCGCTACGCCCAGCGCCGGGGCACCCCGACGCTTGTTTCCGCTGCGGCGCAGGTCGCCCTGGACCATCTCCACCGGCAGATTGAGGATCCGGAACTGCGCCGGAAGCTAACCCCGGACTACACGTTCGGCTGCAAGAGGGTCCTGAAATCCAGCGACTACTACCCGACGTTCACACAGGAGCACGTCCACCTGGAAACCGGCGGCGTCACGCGTGTGGAGGGCAACCGTGTTATCGGCGGGGACGGAGGCAGCCACGAACTGGATGTCATCATCGCCTGCACAGGTTTTGAAGCGACAGACCTGCCCATTGCCTACCGCATCTACGGCCGCGACGGCCAGCCGCTCAGTGAACGCTGGGCCAACGGCATGCAGGCCTACGCCACCACGGCCGTGCATGGGTTCCCGAACCTGTGGATCATCAACGGGCCCAACACCGGGCTGGGCCACAACTCCGCCGTCTACATCGCCGAGGCCCAGATCGACTACATCATGGGCGCGGTGAACTTCCGCGACCAGGCCGCCGTGCCGGCGCTGGAGGTGAGCAGGGAAGCGGAGGATGCCTTCATGGACCGTGTGGACCAGCTGGCCCAGGGCACTGTGTGGCTCGACGGCGGCTGCAGCAGCTGGTACGTTGACCACCGCAACGGGCGGCTGACCACACTATGGCCGGAACCGGCCTATACCTTCCGCCAAGTCAACGCGCCCTTTGACCCTGAACCCTATCTGGCCGGATCCACGGACCAAGCCAGGGAAGAAGCCCTGGCCGGAGTGGGCTAACGGCCCCACGGGGAGACTGCCGAGAAGAAGGCCGCCTCCCGTTCAACGAGGAACGGAGAAAGCATGAGTAAGAACCAGCAGCACCACCGAACAGTCGTCGTCACCGGCGCGGCCGGGGGCATCGGCCGCGGCATCGTGGAGTCATTCCTGGCCAGCGGGGACCGGGTGATCGCCGTGGATGCATCGAACTCCGCATTGGCCGGCCTCCGGGCGGACCTGGATCCGCAGGGCGGATCCCTGCAGGCAATGCAGTGTGACGTCACTGAGCCCGGCGACTGGCAACGGATCGCAGAGGCGGTGGAGGCCAGCCCGGGAACCCCTGCGGTGCTGGTCAACAACGCCGGCATCTCCCCGAAACGGGACGGGCAAAAGATCCCGGGTGACGAAGTCCCCTTGGATGAGTGGACGAGTGTCCTGGCGGTAAACCTCACGGGCCCGTTCCTGGGTATCCAGGCCCTGGTACCGCACATGAAGAACATCGGATTCGGCAGGATCGTCAACATGTCCTCCCTGGCAGGACGCGACGGCGGCAGGCTGGGCGGCGTCCACTATGCCGCGACCAAGACGGGCCTGTTGGGCCTGACCCGTTCCTTCGCGCGGGAACTGGCACCGTTCGGTATCACCGTCAACGCCATCGCCCCGGGGCGGATCGACGCCGGCATGGCCGCCGGCGTCTCCGACGAAGTCAACCGGAACTATCTCAGCCGCATCCCGGTGGGCCGGCTGGGCAGCGCCGATGACGTTGCCCAGGCCGTCCAGTACCTGGCCGCCGTTGAAAACGGCTTCGTCACGGGCGTCACGGTTGACGTCAACGGAGGGTCGTACATGGGATGAGATTCCAATCCTTGAATCCTCCGGAGGCGGGCGGGAGCGGGGCGGACCGGTTGCGGGGGCCGGGCAGGCTGCGGGGCAAGGTGGTACTGGTTACCGGCGGTGCCGGCGGTATCGCCGCGGCCACGGCACGGCGCCTGGCCGCCGCGGGAGCACACGTATCCCTCGTCGACCGCGACCAGCCAGCCCTGCACCAGCTGGTCTCCACGCTGGGAGAGGGCCATCTGGCCACGGCAGCGGATGTGACGGACCAAATGTCCCTGCAGGCCGCAGCCCGGCGGACAGTTGAGCACTTCGGCCGGCTGGACATCGTCTTTGCCTGCGCCGGGATCGGCAGTGCGTCCACGGTGGCCGTTTCCAGCACCGAGGACCTGCTGCGGATCGTCGACGTCAATCTTGGCGGTGTGATCAGGACCGTCAAGGCCACCTTGGAGGAGATCACCGCAAACCGGGGCTACTACCTGCTCATGAGTTCGGCCGCCGCGTTGAAGAATGTTCCGCGGGCCAACGCGTATGCCGCCTCCAAGGCGGGCGTGGAGGCCTTCGGCGGGGCGCTGCGGCTGGAACTGGCCCATAAGGGCGTTGACGTGGGCGTCGCGCATCCGGCATGGGTGAGCACCGGCATGATTTCCGGGGCGGGAAGCCGGGCCGGGGAGAGCCGCTCCCTTCCGTGGCCGTTTAGCGTGGTGTCCAGCACGGACACCTGCGCCGACCTTCTCGTCGGCGCGATCGCCGCGCGGCGGCGCAAGGTATTCGTCCCGCGCAGCCTGGCCCTGATGGATCCGCTGCGGTGGATCTCAACCGGGCCGCTGTGGGACGCCTTCATGAAACCCCGGGCGGCGCTGAGCGTCTCCCGGCTCGAATCAGCAGCACCCAACGAATGATTTATTTCACCGGAGGCGGTTGTGCCGCCGGTCACAATCCTGTATTACTGAGAGGGCACTCCTTGCGGAGTGCACTCTCAACTTCAGACCGAAACCACCAGAGGTTACCTTGAACAAGACTCGCGTGTTCTTCGCTGCCGTCACTGTCGCCGGCCTTTCGCTTTCCGTCACGGCCTGCTCCGGTGCCTCCAAGGCATCATCCGAAAGCTACCCGACCAAGTCCATTACGTTCGTCATGCCCTATGCCGCCGGAGGGCCTTCGGATACAACGGCGCGTGCCTACGGGGCCTGCCTCGGAAAGCTGCTGGGCGGCACCTTCGTGGTGGAGAACCTTGACAGCGGAGCAGGTGCAGTGGCCATGCAAAAGTTGGCCGGCGCCAAACCCGACGGCTACACCGTAGGGCTCAGCACCAACGGGCCTATGGTCCTGAATCCGATGAGCAACGACCTGGCATACTCCCAGGACGATTTCCAGGCCCTCGGCACCATGGCAGCCATCCCCACCCTTTTCGCCGTGCCAAAGGACTCCCCGTACAAGAGCCTGCAGGAGTTGTTCGACGCCGCCAAGGCCAACCCCGGGAAGATCTCCATCGGTGTTCCCGGCGCCACCAGCTCGCTGGCCACTGAACTCAAGCGCCTGCAGAAGGAGAGCGGCATCGAGTTCGCGCTGGTTCCCACCTCCGGCAGCGCCGAACTCATCACCAACCTGCTGGGCGGCCACATCGACGCCGGATTCGTCAACGACTACCTCGACGTTGAGGCCCAGGTGAAAGACGGCGCTCTCGTCCCGCTCGCTGCTGCCGGTGAAGCACGCTCGGAGGCCTTCCCCGATGCTCCCACGGCCAAGGAGGCCGGCTTCGACGTCAAGACCACCTCGGTCTACGGGCTCTTCGCCCCCAAGGGCCTGCCGCAGCAGGTTTCGGAGAAACTCGAAAGCGGCGTCGAAACCTGCAGCAAGGACACCGAAGTCATCGGCCAGATCGGCGACCGGTTCGTGCCGAACAGCTTCTCAAATGCGGAAGCGACCCAGCAGGTTTTTGCCGACATGCGCACCCGCTACGAGCCCCTCCTGGCGAAGTAACAAACAACGACTCAACCGCCGGCCAATGACGGCCGGCACGAAGAAGGGTGAACCCATGGTTTCTACTCCCGTGGAAGCGGCCGCCGAAATCCGGGAACCGGAAAGGCCCCGCACCGGCGCCCTGCGCTGGCAGCGCAGAATCGCTCCGCTCGTCCTGCTCGCACTGGGCCTCGGGGCTGCGGCCGGGTCATGGCAGTTGAAGCTGGGCACCCTGCACAATCCTGCCCCGGGCCTCTGGCCGTTCGCCATCTCGCTGGCCATTGTCTTCAGCGCCGCGGCACTGATCGTGTGGCCGGGACATGAGCCGCTGGAGGCCTGGGGCCGCCGGAGCGTGTCGGTAATGGCCGGCGTCGCCAGCCTTGCCGCGTTCGTGGTGCTCTTCGAACTGATTGGCTTCTTCATCCCGGCCGTGTTGATGCTCGTGTTGTGGCTCCGCGTGTTCGGCCGGGAGTCGTGGCGCTGGACGGCTGTCTTCGCCGCGGCGGGCCCGGCAGTGCTTTATGTCATCTTCGACCGGCTCCTCGGCGTACCCTTCCCCGCCGACCTGGCGCTTGACGCCTTCGTCTAGAACGGACCCTCACATGGATATCCTGAGCAACCTCGGTGAAGGCTTCTCGGTCGCCTTAGACCCGGTGAACCTGCTGTTTGTCCTGATCGGCGTGGTGGTGGGAACCGCCATCGGCGTCCTGCCCGGCCTGGGCCCCACGGCGACGATTGCGCTGCTGCTGCCCATCACCTACACCATGGATCCGACCGCTTCGATCATCATGCTGGCAGGCATCTACTACGGATCGATGTACGGGGGCACCATCACCTCCGTGCTGCTGCGCCTGCCGGGCGAGGCAGCCTCGGTGGTGACCACCTTCGACGGCTACCAGATGACCAAGCAGGGCCGTGCCGGCGCGGCCCTGGGCATTTCCGCCATAGGTTCTTTCATCGGCGGCACCGTGGCCGTCATCGGACTGACGTTCATGGCGCCCGCGCTGGGCAAAATCGCCCTGTCGATGGGTCCGGCCGGCTTTGTTGCCCTCATGGTCATGGGCCTGTTCCTGGTAACGTCCCTGGGCACCGGATCCACCATCAAAAGCGTATGTATGGCCGCCGTCGGCCTGCTGCTGTCCACGGTCGGACAGGATCCGGTCAACGGGTCGGCGCGTTTCACATTCGGCCAGGCGCCGCTGCTGGGCGGCCTGGACTTCGTGGCCGTGGCAATGGGCCTGTTCGGCGTCGCTGAACTGCTGCGATCCCTCGAACAGACCGAAAAAGCCCAGGTCATCAAGGCCAAGATCAAAAACATCTGGCCTTCGCGGAAGGACATGAAGGACTCTGCCGGTGCCATCGGCCGAGGATCGGTCCTCGGATTCTTCATCGGCATCCTTCCCGGCGGCGGTGGAGTCATCTCCTCCCTGGCCTCCTACGCGCTGGAGAAGCGCCGGGCGAAGGATCCCAGCCGGTTCGGCAAGGGTGCCATCGAAGGTGTCGCGGGACCGGAAACGGCGAACAACGCGTCCTCGACCACGGCGTTTATTCCGCTGCTCGTGCTTGGCATTCCCTCCAACGTAGTGCTGGCAATGATCTTCGGCGCCCTGCTGATGCACGGCATCACCCCGGGTCCGCGGCTGATGACCGATCACTCCGGACTCTTCTGGGGCGTTATTGCTTCGATGTACATCGGCAACCTGATGCTGCTCATCCTCAACATTCCGCTCGTGGGCATCTTCATCCAGATGCTGCGCGTGCGCCAGGGCATCCTCGTCGCTTTTTCGCTGCTCATCGTGTTGATCGGCGTTTACTCGATCAACAACAGTTCCTTCGACATGTGGGTTGTGCTGGCCTTCGGCGTCCTGGGGTGGCTCATGTCCAAGACAGGTTTCGACGCCGGCCCGCTGGTACTGGCCTTCGTCCTCGGACCTATCCTGGAAAAATCCTTCCGACAGTCCATGCTGATTTCCGGCGGCAGCCTCGACATCTTTGTCACCGACCCGGCCGCCGCAATCATCTTCAGCCTGATCCTTGCCGTGATCGCCATCAAGGCCGTCACCGGGTTCCGTCGCCGTCGCCTTGCCGGAGCCAAGGCTTCCGCACACGTGCCGGGGGCGGAGGAGGAAGGTCCGCAAGCCACATTCGACGGCGGTGACCCTGCAGTACTCTCCGCAACCTCTTCGGGATCGGGTGAGGGGGCGCCGGCAGCGCAGCATGCCGACAAGCAACACAGCCCCACCGCCCGCTGATCGCCAAGGAAATGTCTCTACGCGGGAAAGGCAGAGCGTCGAAGCCCAGGGCTGCCGGCAGGCTCCTTGTGCCGGTGCTGTGCCTGTGCGGAACGACCGTCACGCTTCAGCAGGCTACGGTGGTTCCCCTGCTGCCCGACCTGCCGCGCCTGCTCGGGATCTCAGTTGAGGACGCCTCCTGGGTCCTCACCGCCACACTGCTTGCAAGTGCAGTGGCCACCCCGGTGCTGAGCCGTCTGGCAGACATGTTCGGCAAACGCCGGATCATGCTCGTCTGCCTGGTCATGATGACCATCGGCTCAGCGCTGGCGGCGCTGAATCTGGGTTTCCCGGCCATGATCGCCGGCCGCGCGCTCCAAGGATCCGCCGCAGCCCTCGTGCCCGTGGGCATCAGCGTCCTGCGCGAGGAAATCCCCGCCATGAAGCTGGGTCCCGCCGTCGCGATGATCAGCGCCACCTTGGGTTTCGGGAGCGCGCTGGGTCTTCCGCTGGCCGGTGTGCTGTATGAGTTCCTCGGCTGGCAGTCGATTTTTTGGAGCGCCGCTGCGGCCGGGATCGTCCTGGCCGCGCTGTTGCCGCTGGTCATGCCGGAATCCCGGGTCCGCACGCCGGGCGCGTTCGACTACGGAGGGGCCATCCTGCTCTCGATGGCCCTGACGGCGGCACTTCTTGCCTTGTCCAAGGGCGGTACCTGGGGCTGGACCAGTGCACCAACGCTGATAACGGCACTAACCGCGCTCGTTGCCCTGGCCATGTGGGTCCCGCTCGAACTGAAGATCAGTCAACCAATGCTGGACCTGCGGACATCGGCCAGGAGGCCCGTGCTGATCACAAACCTGGTGGCGGTCCTCGTGGGCTACTCCATGTACTCCAACCTGCTCTCCACCACTCAGCAGTTGCAGATGCCTGGCGCGGTTGGATACGGCTTCGGCCTGAGCGTGATGGCGGCCGGCCTTTGCATGGTTCCCATCGGCTTGGCAATGGTGCTCTTCACTCCCGTATCCGCCCTCAGCAGCCGCCGTTACGGCGCCAAAACCGCCCTCATCATGGGCTCCCTCGTTTCTGCCGCCGGCTACGTTGGCCGCCTCTTCCTGACCGAAGAGATCTGGATGGTGATGCTGGCAGCTGTTGTCATAGGAATCGGCAACGCCATAGCCTATGCGGCGATGCCCACCCTCATCATGGGATCTGTCCCCGTAACCGTCACTGCAGCCGCCAATGGGCTGAACACCGTGCTGCGCGTCATCGGAACAACCATCGGCAGCGCCGCAGTGGCCGTGCTGCTGGCCTCAACCACGCTGACGCTTGACGGAACAGAGCACCCATCCTTCCGGGCCTTTGAACACGTCTTCTGGATTGCCGCCGGAGCAGCCTTTACTGCTGCGGTGCTGGCAAGCTTCCTGCCCCGGCAACGCCCCGCATCAACAAAGAAGTTCGGCCGAATCGATCAGGGCATCAGGAACACGGCGCCGGCAATCTGATGGCAGAACGTCAGTGGTGGCACTGCCAGGGCGGGGGAGTGGCCAGGCCGGTGATTCCTGTCGATCCGGACGGGATACCGGACTAGGACTCACCGCAGGTATACCCGCTCCGGATCCAACACGTCCCGCAGCAGGGCAAGTTCCCGGCTGGTCGGCGGTACCGTGGTGACCAGGTTCTTCGAGACCTGCAGGTCCCACCCCGTGGCTGCCCTGACCTCGTCCACCTCAACGCCGGGATGTACAGCGCTGAGGACAAGCTCTTCGTCGATGCCCCGGCGCGTCATGATGCCCAGATCCGTAATGACGGTGGTCACGCCCAGGCCCGCGGGCATCACGCCGCCGCGGGCCGCCGCCGCCCGCCGCGGTCCGGGCGTGGTGCAGAAATCGAGGTCCGCCACGAGGGACCGGGGATTGTGCCGGCGCATCACGACGAAGATTTCGCCGGCCCCGGCCATCGCCTCGATGGCGCCCCCGGAGCCTGGGAGCTTACTGGCCGGTGCCGCCCAGTCCTTTCCGATCAGGCTGGAGTTCAGGCTGCCGTATCTGTCCACCTGGGCGGCACCGAGGAATCCGACGTCCACGCGCTGTCCCTGCAGCACGAAGTTGAACAGCTGCGCCATGGGCAGGACCCCCGCCGCGCCGGTGACGAGGACAGAATCCGAAATACTGCGCGGCAGGTCTGCCGGCTGCGCCCCGGTCACGCCTGACTCATAGATTATTTCGACGCCGGGAGAAACCGTCCGCTGCGCCAAGGACACTGCCAGGGTGGGAAGTCCGTGCCCGGCGAACACCACATGCTTTCCTTCCAGCGCACGGGCGGACAGCGTCGTAAGCAGCTCACTGCTGGTCACTTCCGGCTGCGCAGGTTCCGTTTGGCGGCAGGGTACGCGTGTCGATGATTTTTCCGATCGTTCCGTGATGCTCATTTGCGGCCTCCGTAGTTGACCGGAACGGAGAATGCCGCCTCGACCTGCAGGCGGTCCCAGTAGTCCGGGCCGAGACGGGCAATATACTCCGCATGGTCCCGGGTGCCGTGGATGTTTTCCTGCAGCCAGTCGCGAAGCCGCCGCGGATCGCGGGCGAGCTCGGACCAGCGGCGGCTGAACCCGTCGTCGCGGTCATAGTGGCCCTGGACCGAATGAGGATGCGCTCCCCGCGGGCAGTGGACCACTGCGTCGACTACGTGGGATGGAACGATGGTGCGGTTCGGATCGGAGCGGATGACGGCGTCGTCCACTATTTCCTCGACCGTGACAATGACCTTCCTAGCGGCGAAGGCAGCTTCGGCCTGCACGCCAAGAATGCCCCACGCCTGGATGTTGCCGGCCCGGTCGGCCCGCTGCGCGTGAATGATCGTCACGTCGGGATTCAGCGCCGGGACCACGTGGATTTCCTCCCCGCCGTAGGGGTCCTTGACGGACCGGATCTTTCCGTTCAGTGCCACGAGATCGCTGCCCCGGTAGGAGTTGATGGGATAAAACGGAAGCTTCGAGGCACCCGCAAGGTACCGGCAAACCATGCCCCCGTGGCTGTATTCCTCAAGGTCCAAGGGAACGGGGTCCGAGTTCTCCACCCGCCGGCGCAGCTCGTGGAGCGAGCCTGCCGAACTGTTTCCGACAAAGGAGCCGATGACCCCCTTCAGGCAACCGGCCGCGAGCAGTTGGTCAATCAGCACGTCGCCGGTCATCCGGGCCAGCGTCAGGTCACGGAATCCCTGCCGGATTATTTCGTGGGCAGCCGCCACCGGAACCAGGTGCCCGAATCCTTCAAGGGCAACAATCTGGCCGTCCCGGATGTGCTCCGCCACGGCATCGCTGAGGGATGTTCTCTTGTCCACCGGCCTGCCGAGGCCCCTCAGCCGACCATCAAGGAGACTGTTTCAGCCACGCAGGCCGGCCGGGCCCCGCCCTCGAGTTGAATCTCATGGCGGATCACCACCTGGCTGCCCTGGGCCGCCGGCGTGACGGAGACGAGGGTGAGGCGGCTCCGGACCCGGGAACCCACCGGGACCGGGCTCGGAAACCGGACCTTGTTCAGCCCGTAGTTCACGATCATCTTCAATCCATTGACCCGGTACACCTCTTGTGCCAAGAACGGGATCATCGACAGGGTCAGGTAGCCGTGGGCAACCGGACGCCCAAACGGGCCGCCGGCCGCCCTCTCCGGATCGACGTGGATCCACTGCTGGTCGCCGGTGGCATCGGCAAAGTCCTGAATCCGGTCCTGTTGGACACTGTGCCAGCCGCTCACACCAAGTTCTGAGCCAATCAGCGGCACGAGCTCCGCCAGGCCATTCAGTTCCCTCACCATGAAAATCTCCCGTTGACTAGGACGACGATTGTTACCCGGCTCACCGGCCGAGGATCGGTTCGTAGAGTGCCTTGATCCGGGCAAAGTTGGCGCCCAGCTCCTCGGCACCAATGAATTCCTTCGGCACAAAGTTCTTTCCGATCTGCTCAACGACCTTGGGGTCACTAAGGCAGGTTTCGAGTTCGCGTTCGAGGGTGGACACAACAGCGTCCGGCATGCCCTGGGGACCGAACAGGCCGTAGATTGACGTGGCATTCACCAAGTCCGGGAACCCCGATTCGGCCAGCGTCGGTACGTCGGGGAGCCAGCGGAGCCGTTCAGGCGTGGTGGCGGCAACGGGAAGGAAAGACCCCTCGGTAATCCGTGCCTGGACATCAGGATGGTCGTTGATGAAAAGTGCATCCACATGCCCGCCCAGCAGATTGGTGGTCATCTCCGCGTTACCCGAGGCCGGCACGGCGGTGATCTCAACCCCGTAGTCGTTCTTCAGCCGCTGCAGTTCAATGGCCGCGGGACTCGTAGCACCAGGAACACCCATCGAGATTGCTCCAGGATCCGCCCTGGCCGCTTCGAAGAGCTCTGCTGCGTCCTTGTAGGGGGAGTTTGTTCCCACAACGATCAGGGTCGGATTGTCGGCCATGACACCTATGGGTTCAACGTCCGCAAGACTGTAGCTCAGCGAGTTGATCATAGGGGCCATGACCAGCGTGCCGGTGGTACCGAGCGCCAGCGTCTGGCCGTCGGGTTTGGAACCCACCAGCTCCTGCATTGCGACGGCTCCGCTGCCGCCGGGTTTGTTTTCGACGACGAAGGCCTCGCCGAGGCTGTTCCCCAAACAGGCGGCAACCGAACGGGCGGTAAGATCCGAGGGGCCGCCGGCGGCATAGGGCATAAGGATGGTGACCGGCTTCGCGGGATAGTCGGATCCGGCATTCCCGGGGCCGGCGGAACCGGCCACCCCGCACGCTGCTACGGTCAGGGATGCCAGCGATGCCAAGGCAAGCCCGGCGGTCGTTTGAAGGCGCAAGACGTTCTTCAAGGTGCTCCCTTGTCTTTCTGTCGAATTATCTTTCGGTCGACTCGCAACCGATGGCGCTCACGGATGGACCTGGCGGCGCGGAATCATTCTTCGGTGCCGGGATCCGGAGTCCCCTCGCGCCTGGCCGAGGCGTGGACGAGCGTATTGCCCTCTTCCGGGCCTGCAGCGGCTGCGCGGCGCGTCCTGCGCTGCCGCCGGCTGCGGCTGATGAAGCCGTAGACAATGAACAGCCCGATCAGGATGAAGATGGTCGCGGACACCGGGTCCGAGGCGAAAATACCGAAGCTTCCTTCAGAGATCAGCATCGTCTGGCGGAAGGACTTCTCCAGGATCGGGCCCAGGATGAAAGCCAGCACCAGGGGGCCTGGGTCAAAGTGGGCCTTGATCATGATCCAGCCGAGAACCCCGAACGCGAGCACCACCCACATGTCGAACGGGTTGTTGTTGATGGAGAACACGCCGACCATGACCACCAGCAGTGCGAAGGTCGAAAGGATCCCCGTCCGTACCCGGAGCATCTGGATGAAGACTCCAACCAGCGGGATATTGAGGATGATGAGCATCAGGTTGCCGATGTACATTGACGCGACGACGCCCCAGAAAACGTTGGGATGCTCGTTGATCAGCTGCGGCCCCGGTGTGATCCCGTGCAGCAGGAGCGCTCCGTAGATCATGGCCAGGACAACGTTGGACGGGATGCCCAGGACGAGCAGCGGAATGAACGCCGACGTTGATGATGCGTTATTCGCTGTCTCGGGACCGGCGACGCCTTCGATGGCACCCTTTCCGAACCGGCTGGGATCCTTCGCGCGGCGTTTCTCCATGGCATAGGATGCCAGCGATGAGATGACGCCGCCGCCGCCGGGCAGGACGCCGATGAAGAAGCCCAGCACCGAGCCCCGGGCTATCGCACCGGAGGAGTCACGGAAATCCCTGCGCGAGGGCCAGATGTTCTTGATTTTGGCGGTGACGGCCTGGCCCTTTTCGCTCCGCTCGAGGCTATGGAGCAGTTCTCCCACACCGAAAAGCCCCATGGCGATAGCGACGAAATCCAACCCGCCCAGCAGCGACGTCTGGCCGAACGTGAAGCGTGCGGTTCCGGTAACCGGGTCCTGGCCCACGGTTGAGAGCAGGAGGCCGACTCCTGCCATGAACAGGCTCTTGATCGTTGACCCGGTGCCGAGGGAGGTCACCAGGAACAGGCCCAGGATCATGATGGCGACGTAGCCCGCCGGGCCCACCGCCACGGCCACCTTGGCAAGCAACGGAGCCAGGAAGGTAAGGCCGATGATGGCTACCGTGCCGCCGATGAAGGAACCGACCGCGGAAATGCCGAGAGCCGTTCCGGCCCTGCCCTGCTTGGTCATCTGATAACCATCAAAGGTGGTGACCACTGATGCGGCCTCGCCGGGAAGACGCAGGAGGACTGAGGTGATCGTTCCGCCGTACATGGAACCGTAGTAGATGCCGGCCAGCATGATCACCGCGCCGACCGGATCCATCGTGTAGGTGATCGGCAGCAGGAGCGCGATGGTGGCGGTCGGTCCCAGTCCCGGCAGGACGCCGATGGCAGTTCCGATGACCACACCGACGAATACGAACAGCAGGTTCATCGGGTCAAAGGCTACAGAGAAGCCCTGGCCCAGGTTGTTCAGGGCGTCCATATCAGAATCCGATCATCGGGAAGAGGCTGGTGACTACGATGTCGTCGGGAAACGGCACCCCAAGCAGGCCTGCGAAAACAACGTGCAGCACGACGGCGCCTCCGACCGCCAAGGGGACGGTCCAGCGCCACGGCTCGCGGCCGAAGGCCCGGAGCCAGAGCAGAAGCATCAGGAATGCCGGAACCAGGAAGCCGACGGCTTCAAAAAGCACCACGAACACGCACAGGCTGCCCACGCCGCCCGCAATTGCGGCCGTCCGCCGGGTCCAGGACTCGGGAACCGCCGCGTCCGGGAACAGCACGAGGGCCACCGCCGCGATGGTCACCGCGACGGAGACGATAAAGGGCCAGAGCCCGGGACCGGGGCTGGTCAGCTCTCCCAGCGAGAGCTGCCAGGACCCGATCACGGCCGACACTCCGGCGGCGACCAGGAGAAGGGGGACCAGGCGGCGGAGCCGATGCCGGGGCCTGTCGGGGTGTCCGGCCGCCGGACGGGCATCGTCCACCTCTGCGGGGCCAAGAGCGGGTTTCGTCATGTCCATGCCTTTGCTGATTTACTTCCCCAGGAGGGGTTGGTAGAGGTCCTGCATGGCAGTGAATGCGGTGTGCAGCTCTTTGGAACCGGCGAATTCGTCAGTCACAAACCGTTCGCCGACCTGTTCGGCCACGCCCGGATCAGCGGCGCAAGTCTTGAGTTCGGCTTCGAGCTTGGAGACGACGTTCTCCGGCATGCCTTTCGGGCCGACGACGCCGAACACCGAAACTGCGTTGACCAGATCCTTGAAGCCGACTTCGGCCAGCGTCGGAACCTCGGAGTACCAGGCGGCGCGTTCCGGGCTGCTGATGGCAAGCGGCTTGAAGGATCCGTCCGCGATCCGTGCTGCAACGTCGGAATGGTCGGTTATGAACAGTGCGTCGACATGGCCGCCGAGCAGATTCGTGGTCATTTCCGCGTTGCCGGCGGTCGGAACCGCCGTGACCTCGATGCCGTAGTCGGACTTCAACCGCGTCAGCTCGATCGCTGCGGAGGTGGTCGCCCCGGGAACCGCGACGCTGAGCTTCCCGGGACTTGCCTTGGCCGCCGCGAAGAATTCCTTCGCATCGGCAAACGGCGAGTCGGCGCCGACCACGAGCACGGTGGGCATCTCGGCCATGACTCCGACCGAGGTGAAGTCAGCCAGGCTGTAGCCTAATTTGTTCACGATGGGGTTCATGACCAGCGGGCCGTTGGTGCCGAGCCCGAGCGTGTGGCCGTCCGGCTTGGCGCCGGCCAACTCCTGCATGGCTATGCCGCCGCTGCCGCCGGCCTTGTTTTCAACCACGACGGGCTTTCCCAGGCTGCGTTCGAGGCAGGATGCGTAGGCGAGTGCTGTCATGGAGGAGGGGCCACCCGCGGCGAAAGGGACCAGGAACCGCACCGGCTTCTTCGGGTAGTCGGATCCGTCATTGGCACGGGCCGCTCCACCGGCGCCGCAGCCCACCAGTGCCAGTGAGATCCCCACAAGCCCTGCAGAGACTTTCAAATGCATTGCGCTTCGCTTCTTCAAAACGGACCTCATTGTCGTTTGGGTTGGTGGTTGGTCTTGCACATTGTTTTGATCGCCTTTGTGTTAGCTAGATCACTCTCGCAGAGTGTTCAATTCGAATCCAATACCAAATTGAGTACAGATTGATGTGCTTGAGGCATCAATAATCGGACGGGCATTCGCGGCGGGGACCGGCGCTGTGAAGTCACCCCTCGCCGTCGTTATCCGCGGTTTTCAGCAAGAAAACAGGGGTCAGACTCGTTCGAGGAGCATCGCGGTACCTTGTCCGAGCCCCACGCACATGGTGGCCAGGCCCCTGGCCGCACCTTCGCGCTCCATCCTGCCCAGCAGCGTAACGGCGATCCGGGCACCGGAGGAGCCAAGGGGGTGGCCGAGCGCGATTGCGCCGCCGTCCCGGTTCACGATCTCCTCATTCATTCCCAGCCTGCGCATGCAGGCCAGTGCCTGCACCGCGAAGGCCTCGTTGAGCTCGATCGCCCCCACGTCATCGAGTGACCAGCCGGCCCGCCCAAGCACCTTGAGTGTGGCCGGCACCGGGCCGATGCCCATGATCTCCGGCGGCACGCCCGCGGAGGCGCCGTCGACGATTCGTGCCCGTGCGTGAAGGTTCAGCCGCTCGACGGCATTTTTACTGGCAACAACGACGGCGGAGGCGCCGTCATTAAGTGAACTGGAGTTTCCCGCGGTCACCACGCCGCCGGGGTGCACCACCGGGCGCAGGCCCGCCAGCGCTTCGAGGGTCGTTTCACGTCGGGGACCCTCGTCCTCCTTGACAGCTCCCCGCTTGGTCTCCACCGGAACGATCTCCGCCAGGAAACGGCCTTCATCCACAGCCGCAAGGGCCCGTTGATGCGAACGGAGCGCGAAGGCATCCGCGTCCTCGCGGGAAATACCGTCCACGCGCGCCAGCTCCTCTGCCGTCTCCGGCATCGAAAAGGTGGATTTGGGGCGTTCGTGGAACTTCGGATTCAGGAAGCGCGAACCAATGGAGGTATCGGCGATTTCTCCCGGGCGTCCGAATGCCTTCTCGGGCTTTGCCAGCACCCAGGGGGCCCGGGACATGGATTCCACTCCGCCGGCCACTACGATATCCGCCGCACCTGACTTGATCATCTGCGATGCGATGATGATGGCGCTGAGCCCGGAGGCGCAAAGCCGGTTCACGGTCATCCCCGGGACACTGTCCGGGAAGCCTGCGAGCAGGGATGCCATCCGCGCCACATTGCGGTTGTCCTCTCCCGCCTGGTTGGTGTTGCCCAGGATCACCTCATCGACGTCGGCAGCCTCGATTCCTGCCCGCCGAACAGCTTCGCCGAGAACGAGTGCCGCCAGGTCATCCGGACGGACCCCGGACAGTGAGCCGCCGTAGCGCCCCACCGGGGTGCGCACCCCGCCCACCAGGAATGCTTCGGGCATCAACGCGCCCCTCCGTTGATGTAGAGCGTCTGCCCGGAGACATATGAGGAGTCATCGCTGGCGAAGAAGGCAATGGCGGCGGCCACTTCCTCCGGTTCCCCGACCCGGCCCAACGGGGTGCGCTCGGCCACGGATTTCTGGTGCTCCTCCGGCGTGCTGCCGACCCGTCCGGCTGTCGCAGCGGTCATGGCGGTGGCGATGTAGCCCGGCGCCACCGCGTTGACGTTGATGTTGAACGGACCCAGTTCCAGTGCCAGTGTGGCGGTGAGTCCCTGGATCCCTGCCTTGGCGGCAGCATAGTTAGCCTGCCCGCGGTTGCCCAGCGCGGAGCGGCTGCTCAGGCTGACAATCTTTCCGTACCGGGCCTGCACCATGAACTTCTGCGCTGCCTTGGCGCAAAGGTAGGCGCTGGTCAGATTGGTGGCCAGGACAGAATCCCAGTCCGGACGGTCCATTTTGAAGAGCATGTTGTCCCGGGTGATGCCGGCGTTGTTGACCAGGATGTCGATGCGTCCGTGGTCGGCGAAGATCTGCCCGAAGACCTCGGCAACCTGGTCCTCGCTCGTGACATCACAGGCGGCACTGACTGCCGAACCTCCGGCCGCCCCGACGGCGGCGTCTGAGCTGATCTCGGCGGCCGTGGCCGCCGCCCGCTCGGCGTTCAGGTCCAGGATGGCAACCGTCGCGCCCTCCGCGGCCAGCCGGAGCGCGGTGGCAGCGCCGATCCCCTGTGCCCCGCCTGTGACGATGGCGGTCTTGTTTTTCAGCCTGTTCATTGGCTCTCCCTCTTGGCTTGTTCTTCGTTTGGTTTGGCTTGTTCCTGGCAAGAAGGACGTCATCCGGAGAATGCGGAGATGCCGGTGATATCGCGGCCGATCAGCAGCGACTGGATGGAGTCCGTTCCCTCGTACGTGTGGACGACTTCCATATCAGTCATGTGGCGCGCTACATGGTTTTCCAGCAGCAGCCCGTTGCCGCCCAGGATGTCGCGGGCTTCCTGGCAGATCCAGCGCGCCTTCTGGGCCGTGTGCATCTTGGCCAGTGACGCCATGGGGCCGGTCATTTTCCCTTGGTCGGCGAGTGCGGCCAGGCGAAAGCAAATCAGCTGCATGGCGGTCAACTCGGCCAGCATGTTGGCGAGCTTGTTCTGCACCAGCTGATAACTGGCAATGGGCTTGCCGAACTGCACGCGTTCCTTCGCGTATTTCACTGCGGCCTCGTACGCGGCGATCCCGTGGCCCACTGATTCCCAGGAGGCACCGCCGCGGGTCGCGGTGAGCACACGGGTGACATCGCGGAAGGAATTCGCCTCGGCGAGCTTGTTCTCCGCCGGAATCCGCAGGTTTTCAATGGTGATGTCGGGCTGCAGAATCGCCCTTTTGCCGATCTTGCCGGTGATCACCTCGGCCCGGTAGCCCGCCGGGTAGCTGCCGTCGCCGTTCTTTTCCAGAATGAACGCCTTGACCTTGCCGTCCGCTTCATCCCGGGCCCAAAGCACGACGACGTCGGCGAAGCTCGCGTTGCCGATCCAGCGTTTGCGGCCGTTCAGGATGTAGTGGTCACCGTCCCGGCGCGCGCTCGTTTCCAGCCCCACGGAGTCCGAGCCATGGTCCGGCTCGGTGAGTCCGAAGGCCCCGATCTTTTCCAGCCTGGCCATCCCGGGAAGCCACCGCTGCTTCTGCTCCTCGCTGCCGAGCGTATTGATGGTGCCCATCGCCAGGCCGGACTGGACCCCGATGAAGGTGTTGATGGAGCCGTCGCCCCGTGCCATCTCCATGGCCACCATTCCGGCGGCCAGGCGGCTCATGCCGGGGCAGCCGTAGCCTTCGATGGTTGTGCCGACGATGCCGAGCGCCGCGATTTTGGGGACGAGGGCGAACGGAAATTCCGCCCGGTCCCAATAGTCGTTGATGACCGGCAGAAGATCGGTTTCGACAAAATTACGGACCTTCTTCCGGATGATCCGTTCGTCTTCGGAGAGGAAGTCATCGACCATGAAGTAGTCGCTGTTGATCTCTTCTGTAACCACAGTTTTTCCTTTGTCTCTGGACAGCCGGGGTTGCCCGCAGTGTTTGTCCGGTTGTTGTTTGGGTGCCGCTCAGACCGGCACTTCAGCGCGCAGATAGCGCTCCAGGTAGTCTCTTTCCCTGGCGTCGAGCGCCCGGGCCTTCCCGGTCGCGTCGTCGAGGGAAACCATGACTGTTGAGGCGTCCAGGACCAGGTTCCCGTCCTGGTATCCGGCGTAGGCCATGGTGTAGGACCTGTTCCCGATGCGTGCCACCCAGATGTCCACGTCAACGTCCTGGCCGAACTCGATGGGCCGGCGGTAATGCAGCGTCAGGGACGCCACCAGGGTGGTTGTTTCGGCGGCAGCGGCTGCGGAGGCCGCGTGGCGCCGCCACTGAATCCGGGCCTCTTCCAGCAGGGTTGCCACGCGCGCATTGTTTACATGGCCGTTGACGTCCTGGTCGGACCAGCGGACGTACACCTGTGCGCGGAATTCCTCAGCCAACGAGCCGCACCTCCTTGGCGGCCAGCCAGGTGCGGACCAGATCGGAGCTGGCATTGAGTTCCGGCGGGGCCAGTTCATAACTGACCGGGGTTTGCGAGAAGGCAACCGGGTGGCGCACGGAGGGAATCCGGCGTTCGCCGTTTCCGGCCATAACGACCGGTTCCAGTCCCAGTTTCCGGGCGAGTTCAATGCCGCCCTTGACGTCCTGGATGGGCGCGCAGGGCAGGCCTAGTCCGGAAAGGTGCTCAAACCACTCAGCCGCGGAACGCTCGGCCAGGCGCCCCTGGAGGATGGGCCGCAGCTCCTCGCGGTTGGCGTTGCGCTCCTGCGGGTTGCCGAAGCGCGGGTCTGCGGCAACTTCGGGGATGCCCAGGGCATCACAGAGTTTGGTGAACTGGCCGTTGTTTCCTGCCACGACGATCAGCATTCCGTCGCCTGTAGGCATCGGTTCATAGGGGTACAGGCTGGGGTGCTCGTTGCCCATGCGGGTGGGTACCAGCCCGCCGGTGACATAGGCCGCCGACTGGTTGACCATGCCGGACAGGGCGGACGAGAGCAGGTTCAGCTCAACAAGCTGCCCCTGGCCGGTGTTGTCCTTGTGGTGGAGTGCCCCAAGAATGCCGATGCTGGCGTGCAGGCCGGTGATCACGTCGAATATGGCCAGTCCGGCACGGTATGGTTCGGTGTCCTGCCCGCCGGTGAGGCTCATCATTCCGGACACCGCCTGGACCAACAGATCGTAGCCTGGCAGGCCCGCGCCCCCGGCCGTGCCGAAACCGGTAATGGACGCGTAGATGACATCCGGGTTCAGTGCGGAAACGCTGTCGTAGTCCAGCTTGAACTGCTCCAGCCCGCCAGGCTTGAAGTTCTCCACGAGGACATCTGCCCTTGCGGCGAGTTCCCGGGCAACTTCGAGGTCTGACTCGTCCCTGAAGTCCAGCACAATCGAATGCTTGTTGCGGTTGACGGACAGATAGAACGTTGCTTCATCGTCACGGACGGGCGGCTTCCAACCGCGGGTGTCGTCTCCGTGCGGGCTCTCGACCTTAATCACCGTCGCTCCCATGTCCGCCAACAGCATGGTGCAATACGGTCCGGCGAGGACGCGGGTGAAGTCCGCAACCACCACGCCGCTCAGCGGCCCGCTGCCGGAGCGGCCGAAAGCCTGGTTCAGCCTTGATGCAGCGTCAGTTTGATTCATGTCATGCCTTCCGGTTTGTGCTCCACATCACCCACTGTGGCAAACCCATTACTTCGCGTCCAATACGTATTCCGGCCACCTTTGATGCGCAAAACGCAACAAAGGCCCCGCTCACGCCACCGCGCAGCCCCTTGGTGGAAAAGCAGCATTGATGCGTAAGGCTCCCTGACGTTTGACGCTTCTATGTGCCTGACGCATAATTGCCCGCTATGGAGATCCAGCAGATCCGCGCGTTCCTGGCCGTTGCCCAAGAGCTGCATTTCGGACGGGCCGCCCAGCAGCTGCATATGGCCCAGCCTCCGGTCAGCCGCGCCGTCCAGAACCTGGAACGGGAGCTCGGCGCCCCCCTCTTTGAGCGCAGCACCCGCTCTGTGCGGCTCACCCCGGCTGGCGAGGCCCTGGTCCAGCCGGCGACGGATATTCTCGATGCCTGCCGGCGGGCCAGGACCATGGTTGCCAACGCCGGCAAGGGCGAGACCGGGCGCGTGAGGGTCGCTTTCGCCGGAGCGTCGTCGCACGTCATGGTCGGAAAGCTGGCAAAACTGGTCCGCAAAACACACCCGGGCATCGACTTCGAGCTGTACAGCTCGAATTTCGCCATCCCGGCCCTGGACAAAGTCGCCAACGGCGCCATGGAAATCGGGCTGGGGCGGTGGAACTTCATCCCGGCAGCCCTCGACTCCCGGGTCATTGCCAACGAAAAACTCGTCATCGCCGTGCACGCCGGCCACCCACTGGCCGGGCGGGCTTCCGTGCGGATGGCTGACTTGGACGGCGAGCCATTCGTTACCCTGCCCGCGGATCCCGGCGCAGTCCTGCGCGACCACCTCCTCAGGCTTGCCAGCGATGCCGGGTTCCTGCCGTCAATTGTGCAGGTAGCCCCGGATTCACTGACGCTGGTCTCACTGGTGGCCGCTGAAATCGGGGTGGCGATGACGGTCTCTTCCGTTGCGGAGAATCTCCACTATCCGGGCGTGTTGTTCCTGCCCCTGGAGGACCCCGCGGACCCTGTGCTGCTGCGAATGATTTGGCGCAAGGACAACACCAGTCCCGCCCTCCGGGAGGTTCTGAGGCTTTCTGAAATTGCGCTGCCGACACCGGAACTTGACTGAGCGTCTAATGCTCCAAACGAATCAATAGTGCTGCCATTTGGTATTGGATCGGAACATAAATTGCTGTCACAGTGAACGGGGCGAACGCAAACCAACGCCGTTAGGCCGTCACAGTCGGAGGATCAAAGATGAGCGTCACACCAGAAACCCTGTCCGAACCGGAACTGCAGGCCGCTTCCGCCGTTGCCGGCGAGGTCCGCTCGGACGTGCTGGACCTGCAGGGGCTGCTCAGCAGTGACGAGCTGAAGCTAAGGGACACCGTCCGCCGGTTCGTGGGCGAGCGCATCAAGCCGAACATCAAGGACTGGTATGAAGCTGCGCACTTCCCGGTAGAGATTTCCCAAGAGATGGGTGCCTTGGGGCTCCTGGGAATGCACCTGAAGGGTTACGGCTGCCCGGGCCGTTCCGCCGTCGAATACGGTTTGGCGGCGATGGAGCTGGAAGCCGGAGACTCCGGGCTGCGGACGTTCGTCTCGGTCCAGGGCTCATTGGCGATGACCGCCATCCACAAATGGGGTTCGGAGGACCAGAAGAACCGCTACCTGCCCGGCATGGCGAAGGGTGAGATCATCGGCTGCTTTGGCCTCACCGAACCCACGGCAGGCTCGGATCCCTCCAGCATGCAGACCTTCGCCCGCCGCGACGGCAACCAATGGATCATTAGCGGCGCGAAACGGTGGATCGGGTTGGCCTCCGTGGCGCAGATCGCCGTCATTTGGGCCGCTACGGAGGACGGCGTCCGGGGTTTCCTGGTCCCCACCGACACTCCCGGCTTCACCGCCACGCCGATAGAGCCAAAGCTCTCCATGCGGGCATCGATCCAGTGCGATATCACCCTTGAAAACGTCACAGTGGACGACACCGCCAGGCTGCCGGGGGCCGCGGGCCTCCGCGGCCCGTTCTCCTGCCTGAATGAAGCCCGCTACGGCATCATCTGGGGTGCCATGGGGGCGGCCCGGGACAGCTACGAGCAGGCGCTGGCCTACTCGCTGGAGCGGATGCAGTTCGATAAACCGCTGGCTGCGTACCAGATCACGCAGCAGAAGTTGGTGGACATGCTGCTGGAAATCCAGAAGGGCACCCTGCTGGCGATCCACACGGGCCGGCTCAAGGATGCCGGCACCCTTGCACCCGTCCAGATCTCCGTAGGCAAACTCAACAACGTCCGGGAAGCCATCAAGATCTGCCGCGACGCCCGCGCCATCCTGGGCGGCAACGGCATCACCCTGGACTATTCGCCCCTGCGCCACGCCAACAACCTGGAGTCTGTCCGGACCTACGAAGGCACCGACGAGGTCCACACCCTGATCCTGGGTAACCACATCACCGGGATTCCCGCTTTCCGCTGAGCTAGGCGCCGGTCGGGGAACTTCCCGTCGCACCAGGAGAAGAGAATCATGCAGGTCAACAGGATTTTGGTGGTCGGGGCCGGAGCCATGGGCTCACAGATCGGCATGGTGTGCGCCCTGGCCGGCTACCAGGTCACCATCCAGGATGTCGCGGCAGACATGCTGGCAGCCGCCCGGAGCCAGCTCACCGACCGGATGGAGAGCAGCGTGGCCAAGGGGCGCCGGAGCCGACAGGATGCCGGGGCCGCCCTGGCGCGGCTCACCTTCACCAGCTCGCTGGAGGCCGGCGCCGCGGATGCCGACTTCGTGATCGAGGCCGCCACCGAGAAACTCGAAGTGAAGCGCAGCATCTTCGCGGCGCTGGGACGGGCAGCCCCCACGCACGCCATCCTGGCCACGAACTCCTCCACGCTGGGCTCCTCGAAAGTGGCCGAGGAGACAGGGCGGCCGGAGCAGGTCTGCAACATGCATTTCTTCAACCCGGCCCTGGTCATGAAATGTGTTGAGGTGGTCCGCCACGCCAAGACATCTCCGGACACGGTGGACACCACCATGAAGCTGGCGCGCTCATTGGGCAAATCGCCCGTCCTTATCAACCGCGAGATCCCCGGATTTGTGGCCAACAGACTCATGGGCGCCATCCGGGACGAGGCACTCCGGCTTTACGCGGACGGCATCGCCAGTGTCAGCGACATCGACACTGCAGCCAGGACTGCGCTGGGCCACCCCATGGGGCCGTTTGAGCTGATGGACCTGGTGGGCCTTGACGTGAGCTACCTGATCCGGCAAGCGACCTTCGAGGAAACGCAGGACCCGGCAGACCTGCCCCACCCCGCCTTGGCGGAGCTCTACGAACAAGGTAATTACGGCCGGAAAACCGGGCAAGGCTGGTACCGGTATGACCAGTCTGCCTGACTCGACCTGCCTTCTATTCGCTCCGGGCCAGCGACTGCCGGCAGGACGCCAGAAGGACATCCACGGCGCGTTCCATCGCACCGCCGTCGAACGTCATGTCCGGGTGGTGGAGTCCGGGTTGGACGTTTGCCCCGACGGCCAGCATGGCCGCCTGAAGCGCAGGGTTCTGCCGGGTGTAGAAGTGGAAGTCGTCCGAGCCTGACGTGACGATCCTGGGACGCAGGTACTCCCTGCCCAATGTCGCCGTGACCGACGAAGCCAGGACGGCCTCGGCCTTGTGCCCTATCACTGCAGCAGGCACCTCATCCCGGAAGTCGAGGCGGATCTCCGCCCCGCTGTTCGCCGCCACCGATCGGCACACCTCCACCAGCCCCGTCCGCAGCGTGGCCATGGCTTCGTTGGTTTGGGCGCGCAGGTCCACCCCGAAGCATCCGCTGCCGGGGATGACGTTGAGGTTGCTTCCGCCGGCGTGCAGCATTGTCATTTTCGCGGAACTCGGGATCTGCGGATCGACCTTGATGCGCTGCAGCCCTGCCGAGATTTCAAGCGCAAGTTCGACGGCGTTCGCCCCGAGGTGGGGCCGTGCCCCATGGTGGTCCTCACCTGTGATGGTGCCGCTGGCGAAGAGGCAGGCCCCGTGGGAGATGGCGGGCGCCAGGCAGGGAGCGGGGAGTTCCTGCTGCGGGCGCAGGTGCACGCCAAAGAGATACTCAAGCCCGTCCGCGACACCAAGTGACGCCACCAGTTCCGCCCCGTTGCCCGCCTCCTCCGCGGGTTGAAAGATGGCACGGACGGCTCCGTTGAGCGGCTCCGGCTGCTCCGCAAGTTCGAGCATGACGGAAGCGACTATCGCCATGTTGGCATCATGGCCGCACGAATGCACAGCAATCCGTTTCCCGTCCACCTCCTGCACCAAGGCATCCATATCCGCCCTGAGCCCTATCCTGGGAATTCCCTCCCCGGCATCCACGGTGAAACCGGGAAAGTCGGAAAATTTCCGTGGTTCGAGGCCCGCTTCCGCGAGCAGGCCGGCAAGGTACGCGGAGGTGGCAAACTCCTCCATGCTCGGTTCCGGGTGATCGTGCAAATGGTTCCAGATGTCGTGCAGACGGCGGCGCGCTGCCTCATTGATCACGCAGTGACCCCGCACTCGCTGACCGTTAGGTCGGCCAGGACGTCGAGGTCCACGTCCACCCCCAGCCCCGGGCCCTCGCCGATCTGCACTTCGGGCAGGACGTACTGAAGGTTTCCGGGTTCCCGGGCGAACTTGACGGGTCCCGAGAGTTCGGTGGACACAATGTTTGGATGGGACAGGGCCAGATGGAAGCCGGCGGCCGAGGCGATGCTGGTTTCCAGCATGGAACCGATCTGGACCTTGAGGCCGCCGAGTTCGGCTTGGG
Organism: Arthrobacter sp. AB6; assembly: GCF_031844545.1. Taxonomy (NCBI): domain Bacteria; kingdom Bacillati; phylum Actinomycetota; class Actinomycetes; order Micrococcales; family Micrococcaceae; genus Arthrobacter; species Arthrobacter sp. AB6. The sequence goes on along the minus strand of NZ_JAUZVL010000003.1, from coordinate 75,305 downwards.
TGGCCAGCCGGTGGCAAGGTGTGATTCCGCCGCTCTTCATGAGCTTGAGGTTGACCATGTCCACTGAACGGTCCCTGACGAACCGGCCCAGGTCGTCGGCGTCCACCACTGATTCGTCGGCCATGAGGCGGGCGCCGGTGGCCTGGCGCAGCAGCTTGAAACCGTCGATATCATCCGCGTGGAGCGGCTGTTCCACCCAGTCGATTCCATAGGGTTCCAAGGCAGCAATCATCTCTCTTGCCGTTGCAGGATCGGCCCACCCCTGGTTTGCGTCCACCCGGATGGCGAGGTCCGTGCCGATTGCTGCGCGGACAGCCCGGACGCGTTCGATGTCCAGGCCATCACCGCCGCCGAGTTTCATCTTGAGGTGGCGGTAGCCCTGGCTCCGGGCCTGGACTGCCTGTTCGGCCAGGGTCTCCGGGGCAAGGATGCTCATGACCCTCGCGATCGTGGGCTGCTCCGGGCGCCGCCCGCCGAGCAGGCTGTAAATGGGGCGGTTGGCTGCTTTGCCGGCCAGGTCCCAACAGGCAATGTCGACGGCGGCCTTTGCAGCTCCGCAGCCCTTGAGCGCCCTGTTGAGCTGCTGGTGGACGGCTGTGATATCGCGGGGATCCAGCCCCAGGACTGCGGGAAGCAACTCCGTTCGCAGCGCTTCGACGGTTCCCGTGGGCGTTTCCCCGGTGATGTGCCCGTCCGGGACACTCTCGCCGTAGCCGATCAGGCCGTCGTCTGTTTCGAGGGTGAGGATGACGCTGGGCATTGACGAGTAGCTGTCGTAGGACACCACGAACGGTTCCAGCAAGGGGACATCGATCAGGGTGATGGTGGCGCGGGATATCTTCAATTCAGGCTCACTGTTCAAAGAGGAAGGACGGAAGCGTGCCGTCCTGACGGTGGGAAAAGGGGACTACATCACGCTCTCGAGGAAGGAAATGGTCCTTGGGTTTTGCGGGTTGTCCAGCACGTCTTCGGGGGCGCCGGACTCCACCACCACGCCGCCGTCCATGAACACCACGCTGTCGCCCGCGCCGCGTGCGAAGCCGATCTCGTGCGTGACAACGATCATGGTCATGCCGTCCGCTGCCAGGGTCCGCATGACGTCCAGGACATCGCCCACCAGTTCCGGGTCAAGGGCGCTGGTTGGCTCATCGAACAGGAGGAGCTGGGGATCCATGGCAAGTGCGCGGGCGATGGCGACCCGCTGCTGCTGCCCGCCTGAAAGCTGGGACGGATAGGCCTTGGACAGGTGGGCCAGTCCCACCCTGTCCAGCAGTTCCATCCCGCGCTTGACGGCCTCCGCCTTGGGCACCCTTTTGACGCCGACCGGGGCGGCCCAGATGTTCTCCAGTGCGGTCATGTGGGGAAAGAGGTTGAAGCGCTGGAAGACCATTCCGATGCCCCGGCGCTGTTTGGCAACCTCGCGGGGTCTCATCTCGAAAATTTTGTCCTGGCGTTGCGCGTAGCCAATCAGGTCGCCCGCAACGGAGATCCGGCCGCCGTCGATCCGTTCGAGGTGGTTGATGCAGCGGAGGAAGGTGGATTTACCTGAACCGGACGGACCCAGGAGGCACATGACCTCGCCGGTGTTGACCGTCAGGGAGATGCCTTTCAGCACCTCGACGCCGCCATAGTGCTTCCGTACGTTGCTGGCCACGAGGAGCGGCCGTGCGGCCGGCCGGTGGCCGGTATGCCTGGGGGAGGCCAGTGCCTCGGTCATGACGGTTGTCCTTTCGATGCTTTCGGGGGTGTCGCCCCACCGAGGGGCGGCCGTTTACCTAGCACTGCCCTGATCCTGGCCAGGGGAGTTGGAGCCTGCTGGCGGGAGTTGCCCCTGCCGTAGTGGCGTTCCAGGTAGTACTGGGGAACGGACAGCGCCGAGGTGAGGAAGAGGTACCAGCAGCTGACAACGATGAGGAGTTCCACCTGGCGCAGGTTCTGGGAAGAGATCTGCGTGGCCACGGTGTAGAGCTCCAGCACCGCGATAACGGAGAGCAAAGACGTGTTTTTGAGCATCGAGATCGTCTCATTGCCCATTGGCGGGATGATGACCCGCATGGCCTGGGGCAGGACCACTCGGAACAGGGTGAAGGCCGGGGACATTCCCAGGGAGGATGCAGCTTCGTGCTGGCCGGTGTCGACGGACAGCATCCCGCCGCGAATGATTTCCGCTGAATAGGCGGCCTGGTTCAGGGTCATGGCGAGCAGTCCGGCGGTGAAGGCCGGGACCAGGGTGTTGGTGTCCACGGAGAAGACAGTGAATTCCGTGAAGGGAATGCCCAGCGAGATCTGTGAATACAGCAGTCCCAGGTAGCCCCAAAAAACCACTTGGATCAGCAGGGGAGTGCCCCGGAAGACCCAGACGTAGAACCAGGCGAAGGCGTTCATGACGGGATTCGTGGACAGCCGCATCACGGCGAGGAATACGCCAAAAACCGTGGACACCACCATGGATACAACGGTGAGGACAATCGTCAGGCCCACGCCCCCGAGGATCCGGGGATGGAACACATAGGTGCCAATGGTGCCGTGGTCGATGTTCGGGTTGGTCCACAGTGATGCCGCCAGCGCGGCAGCGCCCAGGGCAAGGAGGGCAGCTCCCACCCAGCGCCAGGGGTGCCGGAGGGGAACGGCTACGACGTCGTCCTGGCTGCTTCCATGGGCAGGCACGGTTCCGGGGCCGGCAGGTTTCTGGCGAGGGGTGGTGACGGCGGTGTTCATGGCTTGGTACCGCCCAGGTTCAGCCCGGTCTCCTTGACCGTGTAGTCGGAGAGTCTGTATTTGGCCAGGATCCGATCGTAGGTGCCGTCTGCGATGACCGACTGGAGGGCGGCCAGCAGCGCCTTCGAAAGCTCAGCGTCCTTCTTGAGAACACCTATACCGGTGTAGACGGGGTTGTATCCGGCCGGGTTGGCAGGGTCTTTTACGAGGTCGAAGATCTTCCCGCCGCCGGCGGTCGTGGCGGCATAGGCTGCCACCGCCGAATCAACGACGTCGGCTGCGGCCTTTCCGGACCGGACGGCTGTTTGGACGTCCGTCTCCAGCGGGAGTTCGGAGATCCTGATGGGCCGGGACCCTTTGTCCATGCACTGCTGATCATAGGTGCGGAGGATTTCGGCCTGGACGGTGGCCTTCTGCACGGCGACGTCTTTGTCGCACAGGTCCAGGACGGTGGTGATGTTTCCGGGGTTCCCTTCGGGGACCAGGATCGAGAATCCTGCGTGGAAGTAGTCCACGAAATCCAGCGTTTCCTGGCGCTCCGGGGTGTCGTTCATCCCCGACATGATGATGTCGTACTTGCCCGATTGCAGGGAGGGAATGATGCTGTCGAACGCCTGGGTCCGGAGCTCCAGCCGCACCCCGAGCTTGGCTCCGAGGGCCTGGGCGAGATCGTAGTCCAGGCCCGTGAGCTGCTGGTTTTCGTCGAACATCTCCATGGGTGGATAGGGAATGTCGGAGGCGACGTTGATGACGCCTGCGCTCTTGAAGCGTTCGGGAAGAGCGGCTGCGGCCGCGGCGTCCACGGCGCCTCCCGAAAAGGCGTTCGCATTGCTGGCAGGTGTTGTCTCTGCCGAGCAGGCTGCCAGGCCTGTCGCCAGCGCGAGGCCGGCGGCAAGGACGGCCGTCCGGGCCGTTACTGCACGGGATGTGATGCGCATGGGTTCTCCTCTTGGGGGTGGGTTTAGGCCTGGTCGGGCGCGGTCAGTTTGTACCAGCCGTCTCGCGTGACGCCGGATGCTTGACGCCCCGAAGCGAAAGCGGGTTCGAAGATCTCCCGCACGAGTACACGCCACCGGGCTGCGGCGTCGGGGTTCGAGCCGCGGAGTGCCACGATGTCCCGCGGCGCGCGGCACCACAGCGTTCCGCCCGATTCCAGGAGGACAGGCAGCGAGTCGGGGCCGTATTCGAGGACGGCAGCCGAGTGGTCAGGTGGAAGTTCGATCTCTGCATGGATTCCGCGCCCGGCATCCATGCTCCGCTGGGAGGCCAGCGGCCATACCGCCACGAGGCGGTCGCTTTCGTCGTTGGCGTTGATCTCGTCCTGCATCTGGCCATAGAAGTTGCAGGCATACTCTGATGCGTACGCTCCCAGCTTGGTGAGGTTGAAGCGGGCATTGCGGCTGACCAGCGGGTCAAAGGTCCAGGTCATGGTGTCGATGCCCCGGGCCAGTGACCAAGCCCGCTGGTGTTGTTTGAGGGCGAAGCCAACGCCCTTGTCGCCGTTGCCGGGAAGCACGCCGGCAATCAGCGAGTAGGTGGATCGCCCTCCGGGGGAGACGATCCCCACCGCCGCTCCGCACAGTTGCCCGGCGTGGTCGTAAGCGGCGGACACATTGCAGCCGGCATGCGCAATGCTGCGCAGGAGGTCGAAGGGGATAGGTGCGCCGTGCGGTGACATGCCCCAGATGGCAATGAGCAGTGCTTCCACGTCCCGGAGGCGGTCGCGGTCGTGTTCGTCCACCACCAGGACACCGGCCCTGGACGCTGCTGCGGTTGCTGATTCTGCGGCTTGAAGTGCGGCCGGACCGGCATCAAGAGTAAGTGACATGCGTCAACTATCTGCTGTGCCAGCACGCGGCGGCTTCAGTGCAGCCGACGAAGGTTATCGATTCTTCTTGTGTTCCAGCACCATAGGTGTGAAGCTTTAGCCCTATGACCGAGGCCACTCATCGCAATGACAGCATCCACCTGCCCCACCTGCTGAAGATGCTCGAGGACACCGGCCTGGTGCTCGGTTCAGGAGCGGTGCCGCCCAGGTTGTCCCTGATGAGTCCGTCGCTCTATGACCCCTTCGTGCCGCTTGAAGGGCTGCGTGGGGGCATTTTGCTCGGGATCGGGCTGCATCCCGCGGACCCGGGCACTGCAGGCGTGGTCCGGGATGCGGCGGAAGCCGGCTTTGCCGCAGTGGCGGTCAAGAAGCTCCACCAGGACATCGGACACCTCGCAGCGGTGGCGGACGAAGCCGGCATCGCCCTCCTGGTGGTGGACGACGACGTGAGGTGGCGGCATCTCAATGCACTCCTGGACTCTGCCCTCAACGCCTCGGCAGATGCCGGTAGCACGATCTCACCGCTGGGGGTGGGGGACCTTTTCGCGCTGGCAAACGCCATTGCGGCGATGGTCGGAGGGGCTACCACCATCGAGAACCTGCAGGAACAGGTGTTGGCGTACTCCACGCTTGAGGACCAGCCGATCGATGAGGACCGGCGGAGGGGAATCCTTGGCCGGCAGGTGCCGTACCTGCCCGAGAACGCGGGCCAGTACGCGGCGGTGTTCCGGTCCTCCGGGGCAGTCCGGATCGAGGGCGTCCGGCCCGCCATGGACAGGATGGCGATAGCAGTCCGGGCGGGCAAGGAGCCCCTGGGATCGATCTGGGTTGTTGATGTCCATGGCGATCTGGATGGCGAAGCCGAACAGGCTCTGGAACGCGCCGCGGACATTGCTGCGCTCCACATGCTCCGCGCCCGCAGCAGCCATGATCTCGCACGCCAGCAACGCGCGGAGCTGCTGCGCCGGCTCCTCGAAGGAGGCGACGACGCCATCCTGGTTGCCGAACAGCTGGGGCTGCGGAATTCGGGTCCTTTTGCGGTCGTCGCTTTTCAGGCTGAACCCGGGCAGGCAGCCGAGACTACGTTGGTGAGGATTGCGGACTTGGTGACCACGCAGTGCGAGGCCCACGGCCAAGGCGCTCAATGCGTGCAGGCGGGCTCTACCATTTATGCAATATTCCCGGCGGCGGCTGCGTCGTCCCTGGGGTCAATCGAAGCCCTTGCCCGGAGGCTCAACGATCGTTCCCGGGCATCGCTGGGAGTTGAGCTGCGGGCGGCGGCGGGTCCCGCGGTCGACGCCGTCTCGGACATCAGCCGTTCACGGCATGACGCCGATCTTGTCCTGCTGATGCTCGCCTCGGACGGCTTCCCGGGCACGTACGCCAGCGCAGGGGAGGTCCGCAGCCGCCTCACCCTCCTGGAGTTGGCCGCGGCGTTCCGGGCGGCACCGCACCTTCTGTCCGCTGCCGCCCGGAGAATCCAAGAGTACGACGCCGAGTTTGGCACCGGATATGCCCTGACGCTGAGAACCTACCTTGACTGCTCCCGCGATTCCGCAAGGACAGCGGCAGCCTTGTCCCTGCACCAGAACACGCTCCGGTACCGCCTCAAGCGCCTGCGGGACCTCTTCGGCGTGGATTTGGACCAGCCTGAGGACACGCTGGTGCTGTGGCTAAGCTTGCACGTGCTCGAGCTGAACTAGCCGGGCTAGCCGACCGGGGAGAGCGCGCCCACCAGGCCGAAGAGGTCTTTGGGATCCTCCGGGTTTGCGACCAGGTCGATCTCTTCGAAGAAGTCGGATCCCTGGACCGCATCCCGCACATAGCGGAGGGCGGAGAAGTCCTCGATGGCGAAGCCGACAGAGTCGAAGATGGTGACCTGCTCAGGCGTTGACCGCCCGGCAGCCCCTCCGGCCAGGACCTGCCAGAACTCGGTCACGGCAAAGTCCGCCGGCATCTGCTGGATCTCGCCTTCGATTCGGGTCTGCGGCGTGTACTCCACGAACACCTCGCCGAGTTCCAGGATGGCGGCGTCAAGTTCGGTCTTTCCCGGGCAGTCCCCGCCGATGGCGTTGATGTGGACGCCTGGACGGATCATGTCCGCGGTAAGGACAGTGGCGTTGGCCTTGTCCGCGGTGCACGTGGTGATGACGTCCGCACCCTGGACGGCGTCGGCCGCAGAGGACGCAATGTGGACATCGAAACCCAGCGGTGCCGCATTGCGCACCAGCTTCGCCATCGCCCCCGGGTCCGTATCCCAGACCCGGAGGGTGGTGATCCCCAGGGCTGCCTTGAACGCCAAAGCCTGGAACTCCGACTGGCTTCCCGTGCCGATCATGGCCATCACAGAGGAGCCGGGGCGGGCAAGCCTTCTGCCAACCATGCCGGAAGTGGCTGCAGTCCGCAGGGCTGTCAGCAGCGTCATCTCCGTCAGGAACGTGGGGTATCCGTTGTGGACGTCCGCCAGCACTCCGAATGCGGTTACTGTCTGGAAGCCTCGGGCGGGGTTCGAGGGGTGACCATTGACGTATTTGAAACCGTAGGTCTCGTGGTCGCTCGTAGGCATGAGTTCAATGACGCCAAACGGGGTGTGGCTGGCCACCCGGGGAGTCTTATCGAAGGATTCCCAGCGGCGGAAGTCGTCCTCAAGGTAGTCCATCATTTCCGAGATGATGGTTTGCGTTCCCGTGCGGGCCACCCAGCGAACCATGTTGTGAACATCCACAAAACGCGTCATTGCGCTCCTTCTTCCGTGTGAACCATTAGGTGTCCTCACGGTATTCGGCGCCGATAAGCGGCCACAATGAGCAAAGCGCGTACCTTTCGTCAAATGCTTATGCATTTTGCCAGGTCATTTCTGGCATTGTGCAAGATCATGCACTCAACGCTCCGCTCGGGCCCCTACCTGAGCACCGAACTGAGCAGCAGGCTTGTTTCACTGTTGAGCACGCCATTGACCGCACGGATCCTGCCAAGGACATCGTCGAAGCCGCTGAGGTTTTCGGTGGCCAGTTCCGCTACGAGGTCCCAGCCGCCGTTGGTGGTGTGCAGTGCGCGGATTTCCGGAAAACCGCGTAACTCCCGTATGACGTTGTTGGCAGACCTGCCCTCGACCGCGATCAGCGTGATGGCGCGAATTGTCAGCGGATCTACTTCGTCACGGACCCGTGCCGTAAAGCCCACGATGGTTCCAGAGGCGAGCAGGCGCTCAAGGCGGCTATTCACGGTAGCCCTCGCCACTCCAAGCCTGCGCGACAGGCTGGCCACAGACTCCCGGCCGTCCTCGCGGAGGGCAGACAGCAGCCTGCGATCAAGATCAGTGAGGTCAGTCATGTACAGAACGTATAACGATGGTTTGCAATACGCGCATTCTGGGAGGCAAGACGCAAGCCCTGATGTTCCCTGCAGGATCAGCAAAATACGCCCTCCGAGAACCAGTTCGGATTCTCCTTCATCGGCTCGGTCTGTTCCCAGCCTCCGGACGTAAACTGACCTTCGCACCACCTCTTGTGGACACTGTGTCAGGAGCCGCCCATGCTCTGGAAGCTGCTTGTTGAATACCTGCGGCCGCACCGGCCGCTGCTCGCCGCCGTCGTGGTTTTCCAGCTGGCGCAGTCCATCGCGTCCCTGTACCTGCCCACCCTGAACGCGGACATCATCGACGAGGGCGTGGCCAAGGCGAACATCGGCTACATCCTGAGCCTGGGCGGCGTGATGCTGGCGATCACCCTGCTGCAGATCGTGTGCGCGGTGATCGCGGTGTACTTCGCGGCGAAGGCCGCGATGGGCGTGGGCCGGGACCTTCGGGGCGCGATCTTCAAACGCGTGGGGGAGTTCTCCGAGCAGGAAGTCACCAAATTCGGCGCACCAAGCCTCATCACCAGGTCCACCAACGACGTCCAGCAGGTCCAGCAGCTGGTGCTCATGTCCGCCACGATGCTGGTCACCGCGCCCATGCTCAGCATCGGCGGAGTGATCATGGCCATCAGGCAGGACGTGCAGCTGTCCTGGCTGATCGCCGTCGCCGTCCCGGTGCTGCTGATCGCCGTCGGCCTGCTCACCGCCCGGATGGTGCCGCTGTTCCGCAAGATGCAGAAACGGATCGACACCGTGAACCGCGTCCTCCGCGAGCAGCTCACCGGCATCCGCGTGGTCCGCGCGTTCGTCCGCGAGGACATCGAGACCGCGCGCTTCGCCCAGGCCAACGAGGACGTCACGGACACCGCCCTCCGCGCCGGCCGGCTGATGGCGCTCGCCTTCCCGGTGGTGATGCTGGTGCTGAACGTCTCCAGCGTGGCCGTGATCTGGTTCGGCTCGTTCCGCATCCAGGACGGCTCCATGCAGGTGGGCACGCTCATCGCGTTCCTGAGCTACCTGATCCAGATCCTGATGTCGGTCATGATGGCCACGTTCATGGCCGTGATGATCCCGCGCGCCGCCGTCTCCGCGGACCGGATCGGCGAGGTGCTGCGCACCGAGTCGAGCGTCCGCCCGCCACGGAACCCCCTCAGCAGCGAGGTGCGCCGCGGCGAGCTGGAAATGCGCGACGTCGGATTCGCCTACCCGGGTGCCGACCAGCCCGTCCTTTCCGGCATCAGCTTCACCGCAAGGGCGGGGCAGACGACGGCGATCATCGGCAGCACCGGCTCCGGCAAGACCACCCTGGTGAACCTCATGCCCCGGCTGTTCGACGCCACCAGCGGCGCGGTGAAGATGGACGGCGTGGACGTGCGCGAGCTGCACCCGGACCTGCTCTGGGGGCACATCGGCCTGGTCCCGCAGCGGCCCTACCTGTTCAGCGGCACCGTGCGCAGCAACCTGCTCTACGGCAAGCCGGACGCCACCGGGGACGAGCTCTGGACCGCTCTGGAAATCGCCCAGGCGCGGGACTTCGTGGAACGGATGGACGGCGGCCTGGACGCGCCCATCAGCCAGGGCGGCACCAACGTCTCCGGCGGGCAGCGGCAGCGGCTGGCCATCGCCCGGGCCCTGGTGAAACGGCCCGAGCTGTACATCTTCGACGACTCGTTCTCCTCGCTGGACACCGGCACCGACGCCCGGCTCCGCCAGGCCCTCAAGCGCAGCACCGCCGGCGCCACGCTGGTGATCATCGCCCAGCGCGTCTCCAGCATCGTGGACGCGGACCAGATTTTAGTGCTCGACGGCGGCAGGATCGTGGGGCGCGGAACGCACAGTGAGCTGCTGGAGACGTCCGAGACATACCGCGAGATCGTCAGCTCCCAGCTGGCGGCGGAGGAGACGGTATGAGCCGCCAGCCCTCTCCCGCAGCCGGCACCCAAGCCGCACCCGCCTCCGCAACCGGAGGCGCCGGCGTCGTACGCATTCCCCGTCCGGTGGGCGGACCGGGGCGCGGCGGGCCGTTCGCGGGAATGAACGTCCCGGCGGAGAAGGCGATGAACTTCTGGCCGTCGGCCAAGCGGCTGCTGGGAAGGCTGCGGCCGGAACGGGCGTGGCTGCTGCTGGTGTTCGTGACGGCGGTGGCCGGGGTGGCGCTCTCGGTGATCGGGCCGCGGCTGCTGGGGGAGGGCACCAACCTGATTTTCGCCGGGGTGGTGTCCCGGGAGCTGCCCGCGGGGGTGAGCAAGGAGCAGCTGATTGCGCAGCTGCGGGCGTCCGGGGAGGGGCAGCGCGCGGACATGCTCAGCGCCATGGACCTGGTGCCGGGGCAGGGGATCGACTTCGCCGCGCTGGGGAACGTGCTGACGTGGGCGCTGGTGCTGTATGTGCTGTCCTCGGCGTTTATGTGGGTGCAGGCGTATGTGCTGAACGGGGTGGTGCAGCGGACGGTGTTCGGGCTGCGCGGGGAGATCGAGGCGAAGATCCACCGGCTGCCGCTGCGGTATTTCGATTCGATCCAGCGCGGTGAGCTGCTGAGCCGGGTGACCAACGACGTGGACAACATCTCCCAGAGCCTGCAGCAGACCATCAGCCAGGCGGTCACGTCCGTGCTGACGGTGCTGGGCGTGCTGGTGATGATGGTGATCCTCTCGCCCACGCTGGCGCTGATCGCGCTGGTGACCATTCCGCTGACGCTGGGGATCACGGCGCTGATTGCCAAGCGCTCGCAGAAGCTGTTTGTGGCGCAGTGGAAGAACACGGGGGAGCTGAACGGGCAGATCGAGGAGACGTACACCGGGCATGCGCTGGTGAAGGTGTTCGGCCGGCAGCGTGAGGTGGAGGAACGGTTCCGGCAGAAGAACACGGAGCTGTACCAGGCGAGTTTCGGCGCGCAGTTCATTTCCGGGCTGATCATGCCGGCCATGACGTTCATCGGGAACCTGGTGTACGTGGGGATAGCCGTGGTGGGCGGCCTGCAGGTGGCGTCCGGGGCGCTGCAGCTGGGCGACGTGCAGGCGTTCATCCAGTACTCGCGGCAGTTCACCATGCCGCTGGCGCAGCTGGGGTCCATGGCGAATGTGCTGCAGTCCGGGGTTGCGTCCGCTGAGCGGGTGTTCTCGTTGTTGGACGAGGAGGAGGAGTCTGAGGAGCCTGAGCCTTCTGCTTCTCCCGTCTTTGGGCGGGGGCGGCTGGTGTTCGAGGACGTGTCGTTCTCGTATTCGCCGGACAAGCCGCTGATCTCCGGGCTGTCCTTGGTGGCGGAGCCGGGGCAGACGGTGGCGATCGTGGGGCCCACCGGGGCGGGCAAGACCACGCTGGTGAACCTGATGATGCGGTTCTACGAAATTGATGCTGGGCGAATAACGCTCGACGGCGTGGACGTCACCTCCGTGCCGCGGCGCGAGCTGCGCTCGCGGCTGGGGATGGTGCTGCAGGATACGTGGCTGTTCGGCGGGACCATCCGGGACAACACCGCGTACGGGCGGCCTGGGGCTACCGAATCCGAAATTCTCGAAGCTGCGCGGGCGACGTATGTGGACCGGTTCGTGCGGTCACTGCCCGAGGGGTACAACACGGTTTTGGAGGACGAGGGGTCCAACGTGTCTGCGGGGGAGAAGCAGCTGCTGACGATTGCCCGGGCGTTCCTGGCGCGGCCGTCGGTATTGATCCTGGACGAGGCGACGTCTTCTGTGGATACCCGGACCGAGGTGCTGGTGCAGAAGGCGATGAGTGCTTTGAGGAGCGACCGGACGTCGTTTGTGATTGCGCACCGCCTGTCCACGATCCGCGACGCCGACCTCATCCTGGTGATGGAGGCCGGCCGGATCGTGGAGCAGGGGACGCACGCTTCGCTGCTGGCCGCGGGCGGGGCTTACGCGCGGCTGTACGAGGCCCAGTTCGCGGCGCCGGTGGCGGAGGTTTAAGGTTTTCTCGCCGTTTAGGTGTTATGGACGCGGAACATGTCTAAGAAGCTTCGCGGGAAGTAGGAACTAACCATGAGCTTGAGGCGATCGAGAACTTGTCAGCAATCGCTGAACTTCCCATGAAGCTTTCCTCAGAACACGCGCCCGGCTCTGATCGGCCAACAAAGAGATCTGAGCTTCCACGCTGCTGGGGAAGTTCCATAGCCCTTCCCCGGCGATGATTTGGAATCCATGCAAAGTCCGTAACGGTATGAGGATGCCGTCTGCTTCAAGTAACTCGATGAGGCGCCGATACACAATGGCACTCATGGACGAGTCCATATGGCCAACAAGGGCCAAGCCGTGTCCCGCCAATGCTCGTACAACCGAATCGCTGTCTCGGGACAACTGAAGCAATAGGACTTGTCCCCACTCGGGCTCATCAAATTCTCGAGCAACGAAAGGCAGGGTAGCGCATGCCGCCTTTCGGCTACTTGCCGAGCCGCCGCCTGCCATCTCAGTTACAGCACCGACGGCTTCGTCACGGCTCAACACCTTCAAATGAGCTCCAAGTCGAATCGCTTCCGGGAAATAGGGAAGTTGTTCGGAAGAAAAGGGTGAATCCTCGTGAGGGGAGTCGGCTATGCTGCGCCAGTTGGAGCGTAGTCTTCGAAGCGTAGGCTTTGGAAACTGGCTGTATGAAGCGCTCAGACGATCCAGTGCCGCCTTTTTGTAGTAACCGTCTACGGCTGGATCGATAAGGAGATCCGTCACGGCGTCCCGAAGTCTTGACTCATTGAATTTATCAGCCAGTATCAGCGATAAGAGGCCCAGATCATGCCCTCCAAAAGACATACTGCCGCTGCCAGCCTGATTCCGTATCTCGAGGAGTCCGTCTAAACAGGCCTTGATAGCCCGCTCCTTATCGATGTCTGAGAGTGCGGCATCATCTGGGTGATAGTTCGCGAGCTGTACTGCCAGGTAGTAGTCGGATAGTGCCCCGTAGGCACGCGTGCTTGTTGCGGGTAGGCCAATACAAGAGGCTTGTGCCGCCAAATTCCTGGCGCCCTCCTGATCAGCGTTTTGTCGTGCCCAAACTCTCCAGTCCTCCTGAACTTCCGCTGACACCGCATTCCAGTTGAGCTCTTCTACTAGGCCTTGGAACGTGTCTTCTAGTATGCGGAGGCTCGAGCTTTCTTGCAGGTAGCGGAGTGCTTCGGAAGCAACACGATCGTCAGCATCGCTGTCGGGTAGGAGCCTTGAAACTGCAGTCCACGCCGATCTTTCATCGCGAAAGCTACGTGCTGACGTTTCTGATGGAGTCTGCAGGTAGCTGAATACGCCTTCAAGGGCCGCATTTAGCTCCGATGGTTCCATGAAGTTGGCGGCCGCGGATATAACCATGAGGTCTGTCTGACCGACACGGCGGGGAAATGAAGATCTTTGCCGAACGACGGTTGCATCGCCCTGTAAAGCTCGGGTGGGGCCCTGGGATTGAATCATGTGGATTGCCCCTTCTAGCGACTCTCTGTCGCCGGCAATCCGCAAAAGGCGAAGACCGTCTTGGATAGCGCTGGCGTCCGTGGGCTCGGTGAGAATCCGAAGGCGTCCTAGCGCGGCGCGGCAATTGCTTATCTCGTAGAGGTTTGCCGACAGCTCGGCAGCGAGGAGGCTCTCCCATCCTTCTCGAAGGACGGGGTCACCCGACGCCCATAAGGTCTTCTTCGTGCCATTGCCTGTCGCGTTCTGGAAGTGCTGTTTCAAGAACTGGCTGTCACGTGAGGCGGCATGAGCCTTTATTCGCGTATCTGACCATGGAGCGCGCGCCTTGACCACTTCGATCCACGTGTCACCTTCGAAACTCTCCATACTAGAAGTGAGCATTCGTTCGTGGACCCGAGTAGCTTCGAATGCATCCTTCTGAACCCTGGCCGAATCCCAGCTCACACCGTTGGACACGGGAAATCTGTCCCAGCGACCCCGCGCATGGTCCAGTTCACGGAGCTCAGCCAGGATATGCCGCGCTTCTGTGCGGCCGGACGTTTCGTATTCGCGGAGTGCCAATTGGATTAGCAAAACTCGAAGGACCAGAAGTTTGCTTGGAGAAATTTCTTCGGTTTCCCGAATATCTGCTCGCAGCACCTCTGCTAGGGCACGGAGCCTGGCTACGGCCACTTCAGGCTCGTCCATTTCCACCTGAGCCACTGTGGCGAAAAGCGCAGCAGCAATACGGGCTCCAATGGGAATCTCCGTGTTATCGACGATGTCCCATAATTTGGAAGCACCTTCGAACATTGAAGTCTCGTTTACCGACAGCCACGCAGCATCCACTAGCGCTAAGATCCATTCCGGCGACCCCGGGCTTAGTAGGTCTCGGTAACGGTTAAGATCGTTTCCCCGTAGCTGAACCACCAATGCCAGCAGTCCCGGGCCCTCAACAGCCTCCTGCGAAAAGTTAGGATGCGGGGACATCGCCCAAGGGACAATAACGCTCGATACCCATGATGAATCCGTCATATTCCTCTCGCATCCCAGAATGCTAGATTTTGGTTTTGTGCCTTGTACTGCATATCAAGCTCCGGAGATTCAGGGGACACCATGCCGCGCTCCATTAGAGATTGTGAAAGTAGCATTTCAGTCTCTGAGCTGAGCAAATCTGTCGTGTAGGCCCGGATAGTATGGCGCTGCCTGCCGACATTGTATAGAGTCTCATTCGATAAGACCTGTAGGTGCCTTTCGTTTACTTTAGGGTATGTCTTATCGCATGCCACTAGAACTATTCGCGAATTTGCATCAGGAGGATTGGTGACAATCGCAGCCTCTATCGCTCCGTCCCTCCTAATATTTTTATGCCATTGAGCCTCGTATGCAAAGAAGTGTATATGAGGTTCGTAAGGAGAATCCTGATTGAACTCCTTAATGGGTGTGGCGGAGGAGTTCATCGTAAGAATAGCGCGGCGCCAGCTGGCTTCCCATAACACATCCATAGTTAGGAGTGGCACCCAACGAACAATTAAGGTGGTTGTCTGTTTACCTTCAGTCATTCTTGCTGCCCTCCGGTTGAGCAGTGAGGGTGGCCGACTTCCGATCCAAGAAGATGCGGACCTTGCCTCGATCAGACGGACTGCCGCATTCAGCTGAATCGACCTCAATGTGGAGGAGGGAGGAGTCATCCCGAAGGTTTTCGGGCGATACCCAGCCAGAAAAAGCCCTCTTTATTCTTGGACATTCTGGTATGGCGGTTATGGATTCAGGCAGGAGGACGCTTATCCGAGTGTCCGGTTCGGGAAAATAGGTATCAAGAGGGATAACAAAAAGAGCCCCCGTGGCCGCGATTGCCCCTGCCGCCGAGCCGCATAGCGTCCGGCATTTTATACTGTCAATTACTGCTTTTGTGAATTCTTCTCTTGAGCCAGTTCCGTGTGATTTCGAATACAGAGAGGCTTGAAGGTAAAAGCAGCCGCTGATCACGAAAAAAATGAGGGAAATGTATCCGCTGACCTGTGCTGATGGAGAAAGTGAATCGCGTATGGGTGAAAAGACCAGTCCGGCAATTAGCGCCCCGGCGGCTGTCACCACAAGTGTGGTCGCTGAGCGGGCTCTGTCTCTATAGCGCTCCGCTGGTGAAGCAGCGGGCTCTTGTGCATTACCTGGTTCCGACCCCATCTAGCCATCATAAGGTAGGTCGTCGACGATCTTACTCCCGACGGAGCGTGCGGCAGCGCCGTTCTTGAGGCGGCGCAGCATCAACGAAAATGTCAAGAGGGGCCACACGGCGCTCAGAAAGTCCATCGTCCGATGCTTCATTGACGAAGGGTCCGACTAATTCCTAGCTCGACGAACATCTCAAACCCGTCGGCCTTCAACGATGTGAAGGGGGCATGATGAAGTGCTCTTAGGTGAGAGGTCCGGCGCGTAAACGACAGTGAAAAGCCTTTTGTGCTCAATATCGTCTGCCCGCAAATTAAAGGGCGAGATTGCGCCAATGTGACAAAGATCTTGCAGCTTCCACAACGACGAATTCATTTGTTTCTTAGTAGTTATGGTCGGTCGAAGACTTTCTTTGGTGTCAGAATATGATCGGCCAAGTACTCCAATTTTTCTGGGACGGTGTAGAATCTGAATGCTTTGTTGTGGCAGTGTGGGCCGTTCAGGGCTATTCCACGTTCAATCATTGTGTTCCGGTATACCGGAAGTGAACGGACGAGAGGGCATCAACCAGTGTCAGATCCAGTCTCGCCGCGTAGCCTTCGGATTTATCTTTTCGTGGAACCAGGATGGCGGTGATTGCGATCAGAAGCCGGATGGAGAAAAAGTATCGGCCTGGTCATAGGTAGCTCTTGACCGTTGCCCGGAGCGCCTCCGTGTGCTCGTAGATCTCCTCGAGGGAGTTGATGGGCACCCGGGTCTCTTCCTTGCTGTCGTTGAAGATGCCGATGTACTTCTGAGTCCGGTTGAAATGCAGGCGGGCAATTGGCTTGCGATTGTTATCGTCCAAAAGAACTGCGAAGTAGGACTTAGCGTCGCGCTGTGCTATGCGAACAGGCTTTACCTCGCTGCAGACAATCGCGCGCACGATCTGGTAGCCCTCGATCTCTTCTAGTGTCGTCTCCAATTCATCAGCTTCGGCCAGGTCGGCTTCGGCCACTGGAGCGCTGGTGACGCTGGCCGCAACTGCGGCTTCCTCGTTCTGGGGGAAGCCCGGGTTGCCGAGGGCCTTCTTCAGGCGCTCGTTCACCTGGTCATTCAGAAACTGCTTCGATGCCTTGGCCACCAGGGCGGAGAACTGTTCCCGCACCTTCTGGGTGTATGGGCCGGAATACACGCGTCCCGTCAGGAACTTGACCCATTCGTCTTCGGGCTCTTTGAACTGCGCGGCCAGGGTCCGCTTCAGCTCTCCTATGTACTTCAGCTCGCCGGCCGCACTGATGATCGAATCAAGATCAAAAACATCCTTGGATAGCTTCTGCAGTTCGGGGATAAGCATTTGATCGATGTCATTCAAATCGAGCACGAGGAATGGCTTTGCGTCCATGCGGTTCGGGGCATCAAGGTCCGTGAAGAATTGATACACCTCCCCGTTGGTGAGGATCGCGATGCGAGCGTTGGTTACGGCGAAGTACCGGAAGAGCTGCGATGCATGCTCGATTTTCACGGGCTCACTGGACTTCTTACACTCGATCAGGATCTGGACTTCGCCGTCCTTGACGATGGCATAGTCGATCTTTTCGCCCTTCTTGAGCCCCACGTCTGCGATGAATTCCGGAACGACTTCCATCGGATTGAAGACGTCGTAGCCAAGAATCGTCGAAATGAACGGCATCACGAACGCGTTTTTCGTCGCCTCTTCTGTCTGAATTACGCCGCGCTGCTGGCGCACCTTTGCTGCCAACGCTGAAAGCTTCTCTGCGAACTCCATTTGTCCCCCTACAAGTACCGTCAATGCTGCACAACGCAGTGCAGCAAAGATCCAAGCTGATGAAGCAACAAACTACATGTGATTGTCCTGAATCACACTCATCTGCCTGGCAGGTATGACTCCATGTCGAAAAGAGGGCATAACCATCCTCGTGGTTGTGCAACCGCTACAGCTGCCAAACGTAGGCTCCCAGGCTGCCGCCGTCGTCGTCGGCCTGCCGCTGACCCAAGCGAACACGGCGCCAGGGATCTCACCCACCCCCGTCGTAGCACACTGACATACGAAGCAATGTTTCGGCGTGTCGCCCGTAACCTGTTTAGATGCCTCGTTTTGCGCTTGATATTGAGTCCGTGCCCCGTCCTGCCCGTGCGCAGGAGCTCCTGGACGCCGTGAACCACCGGGTGGTCATTGCCGACGGCGCGATGGGCACCATGCTGCAGGGCCGGGATCTGTCGCTCGAGAAGGACTTCCTAGGCCTCGAAGGCTGCAACGAGATCCTCAATGACACGCGCCCGGATGTCCTCGCTGACATCCATGACGCCTACTTCGCCACTGGCATCGACGCCGTGGAAACCAACACCTTCGGCGCCAACTGGTCCAACCTCTCCGACTACGGCATCGACGACCGCATCGCCGAGCTCGCCCTCAAGGGCGCAAAGATCGCCCGCGACCGCGCAGAAGCGGCAGAGCAAACAGACGGCCGCATGCGCTGGGTCCTCGGTTCGATGGGCCCGGGCACCAAGCTCCCCAGCCTCGGCCACACCAGCTACGACTACCTCAAGCAGACGTTTGCGCTGCAGGCAGAGGGCCTCATCGACGGAGGAGCGGACGCCTTCCTCATCGAAACCAGTCAGGACCTCCTGCAGACCAAAGCCGCAGTCAACGGCTGCAAACACGCCATCGTCACCCGCGGCATCCGGCTCCCCATCTTCGTTGAGGTGACGGTCGAAACCACCGGAACCATGCTCATGGGCTCCGAAATCGGCGCCGCGCTCACCGCGCTCGAACCGCTCGGCGTCGACGCCATCGGCCTGAACTGCGCCACCGGCCCGGACGAGATGAGCGAGCACCTCCGCCACCTCTCCAAGCAGTCCTCCGTGGCCATCGCTTGCATGCCCAACGCCGGCCTCCCGGTGCTTGGCGCCAACGGCGCGCACTACCCGCTCTCACCCACAGAACTCGCCACCGCCCACGAGCAGTTTGTGCGGGAGTTCGGCCTGGGCCTGGTGGGCGGCTGCTGCGGTACGACGCCGGAACACATGGCCGCCGTCGTCGAACGCCTTGCGCCCTTCCGCAACAAAGCCTTGGTCGCCATCGGGGACGGCAAGACACAGCCAACCCGCGTCCCCACCGAGCGGGAAGCCGGCGTCGCCTCCCTCTACCAGCACGTGAACTTCGACCAGGATGCCTCCTACCTCGCCATCGGTGAACGCACCAACGCGAACGGTTCGAAGGCGTTCCGCCAGGCGATGCTCGAAGAGCGCTGGGACGACTGCGTCGATATCGCCCGCGAGCAGATCCGCGTCGGCGCGCACCTGCTCGACGTCTGCATTGACTACGTGGGGCGCGACGGCGTGGCCGACATGAAGGAGATCGTCTCCCGTTTCGCGTCGGCCTCCACGCTCCCTCTGGTCATGGACTCCACCGAACCCGCCGTGCTGCAGGCCGGCCTGGAACACATCGGCGGGCGCCCGGTGGTCAACTCCGTCAACTACGAGGACGGCGACGGCCCGGACAGCCGCTTCGCCCGCATCATGCCGCTCGTGAAGGAACACGGCACCGCCGTGATCGCCCTGACCATCAACGAAGAGGGCCAGGCACGCACCACCGAGGGCAAGGTGGCCATTGCCTCGCGCCTCGTCGACGCCCTGGTGGGCGAATGGGGGATGCGCGTCGAGGACATCATCGTCGACTGCCTTACATTCCCCGTCGCCACCGGCCAGGAAGAGACCCGCCGGGACGGCATCGAAACCATCGAGGCCATCCGCCAGATCACCGCCAAGTACCCCGGCATCAACACCACGCTCGGCGTCTCCAACGTGTCCTTCGGCCTGAACCCGGCAGCGCGCGTCGTCCTGAACTCCGTGTTCCTGCACGAGGCCGTGCAGGCCGGCCTGACCAGTGGCATCATCGACGCCGCGAAGATCGTGCCGCTCGCCTCACTGCCGGAGGAACAGCGGAAAGTTGCCTTGGACCTCGTCTGGGACCGCCGCGAATACGACGCCGACGGCAACACCACCTACGATCCTCTCGCCATCATGCTGGACATGTTCGCCGGCGTCGACACCGCAGCGCTCAAGGACCAGCGCGCCGCCGAACTCGCGGCGCTGCCCACGGGCGCGCGGTTGGAGCGGCGCATTATCGACGGCGAAGGCAAGGGCCTCGAAGCGGACCTCGACCTGGCCCGCAGCGAGGGCATGACCCCGCTCGGCATCATCAACGACCACCTGCTCGAGGGCATGAAGGTAGTGGGCGAGCGCTTCGGTGCCGGCGAGATGCAGCTGCCGTTCGTGCTGCAGTCCGCCGAGGTGATGAAGAACGCCGTCGCCCTGCTCGAGCCGCACATGGAGAAGTCGGACTCCTCCGGCAAGGGCACCATGGTGATCGCCACCGTGCGCGGCGACGTGCACGATATCGGCAAGAACCTGGTAGACATCATCCTCACCAACAACGGCTACAAAGTGATCAACATCGGCATTAAGCAGGGGATCGCCGAGATCATGGCCGCAGCTGAGGAGCACAACGCCGACGTGATCGGCATGTCCGGCCTGCTGGTGAAGTCCACCGTGGTGATGAAGGAAAACCTCGCGGAGCTGCAGTCCCGTGGCTTTGCGAAGAAGTGGCCGGTGATCCTCGGCGGGGCGGCCCTGACCCGCGCCTACGTGGAGCAGGACCTGGCGGAGCAGTTTGACGGCGTGGTCAGGTACGCCAAGGACGCCTTCGAGGGCCTTGCCCTCATGGAACCGCTGGTGCGCGTCGCCCGCGGCGAGTCACCGGACGACGTCGGCCTTCCGCCTTTGAAGAAGCGCATCCACAAGGGAGGTGCCAAGTTCACGGTGACGGAGCCGGAGGCAATGCCGGGCCGGTCCGACGTCGCCACCGACAACCCCGTGCCCGCGCCGCCGTTCTGGGGCACCCGCATTGTGCGCGGTGTCTCGCTCCACGACTACTCGGCGTTCCTC
The DNA here is from genome assembly GCF_031844545.1 of Arthrobacter sp. AB6. Taxonomy (NCBI): domain Bacteria; kingdom Bacillati; phylum Actinomycetota; class Actinomycetes; order Micrococcales; family Micrococcaceae; genus Arthrobacter; species Arthrobacter sp. AB6. The sequence continues at coordinate 54,896 of NZ_JAUZVL010000003.1, read as the reverse complement.
GATGAGCGTGCCACGTTCATGGGGCAGTGGGGCCTCAAGCCCGGCCGCGGCGAGGACGGCGCCTCCTATGAAGAACTGGTGGAACGCGAAGGCCGGCCGCGCCTGCGGTACTGGCTGGACCGCATCCTCGGCGAGGGCATGCTGGACGCGTCCGTCGCCTACGGCTACTTCCCCGTGGTCTCCGAGGGGGAGCAGGTGGTGGTGCTGCACCACGATACAGATCCCGACGGCGTCCTCGGCACCGCGGGCCTGCTCGCCCCGGACGGTGGTTCAGGCGGTCCGATCGGCACTGACCGGCTGCGCTTCAACTTCCCGCGCCAGCGCCGCGACCGGCACCTGTGCCTGGCTGACTTTGTGAAGTCCCGCGAGTCGGGGCAGATTGACGTGCTGCCGGTGCAGCTGGTCACCGCCGGCTCGAAGATCGAAGAGTTCACCTCCAAGATGTTCGCCGCCAACCAGTACCGCGACTACTACGAGCTCAACGGCCTGGTCATGCAGCTCACCGAGGCGCTGGCGGAGTTCTGGCATGCCCGCATCCGCAAGGAGCTGGGTTTCGCGGCCGAGGAGCCGAAGGACACGGCTGGGTATTTCAAGCTCGACTACCGCGGTGCCCGGTTCTCGCTCGGCTACCCCGCGTGCCCGGACATGGAGGACCGCCGCAAGGTGACGGAGCTGCTGAAGCCAGAGCGGATGGGCGTGGTCCTGAGCGATGAGCTGATGCTGCACCCCGAGCAGTCCACCGACGCGTTTGTGTTCCACCACCTGGAGGCGAAGTACTTTAAGGTGTGAGCTGGGTGTGGTCCCGGCCTTAGGGCTGATGCCGGGTGGCCGGTGCGGCCACTGTCAGCGGACGCCGAGGTCGCTGTCAACATACGAACCGGGGCGATTTTCAGTGCCATGCTGGCAATTGCAGCCACCATCCAGCTGCAGCCGAACGGTCACCGGACTCGATGCTTCGAGCCGGATGTCAACATGCTCCTTCCCGTTGCTGCTAAGGCGGAGAATTGATTCTTGGTCGGTGCGATGGGCCATGTTTTTACCTTTGCTGATGCAGGGAGAGTGGATGCGCGCCGGTGGCGCGGGGCCGGGAAGGCCCAGAGACCGTGAGGCTTGCACCAGGTGGTGTTTGCGTCGCAATCTCCGGGGCCCACCAGCTGCGGTTCTATGCCTTGACGTATCCGTTCGGATTCAGCACGAACTTCGTTGCCGAACCGGCGTCGAATTCGGCGTAGCCGCGCGGTGCATCCTCAAGCGGGATCGCTGTGGCGTTTACGGCCTTGGCGATCTGGACCTTGTCGTGCAGGATCGCCATCATCAGCTGCCGGTTGTACGACATGACGGGGCACTGGCCGGTGGTGAAGGACAGGGACTTCGCCCATCCGGTGCCCAGGGACAGGGACAGGGAGCCGTGCTTTGCGGCCTCGTCGATTCCACCCGGGTCGCCGGTGACATACAGGCCGGGAATGCCAAGGGCCCCGCCTGCAGCGGTGATGTCCATGAGGGAGTTCAGCACGGTGGCGGGGGCCTCGTGGGAGGCGTCCTTGCCGTGACCGCGGGCCTCGAACCCTACGGCGTCCACGCCGCAATCCACTTCGGGGACGCCGAGGATTTGCTCGATCTGGTCTTTCGGATCGCCGTTGGAGACGTTCACCGTTTCGCAGCCGAAGGAGCGGGCCTGAGCCAGGCGGTCTTCGTTCATGTCGCCGACAATCACGACGGCTGCACCGAGCAGCTGCGCGCCGACGGCGGCCGCGAGGCCCACAGGTCCTGCACCGGCAATGTAGACGGTGGATCCGACGCCCACTCCGGCAGTGACGGCGCCGTGGAAGCCGGTGGGGAAGATATCGGAAAGCATGGTCAGGTCCATGATCTTTTCCAGGGCCTGGTCGCGGTCCGGGAACCTGAGCAGGTTCCAGTCAGCATAGGGGACCAGCACGTATTCGGCTTGGCCGCCCACCCATCCGCCCATATCCACATAACCATAGGCGCTGCCCGGGCGGTCAGGGTTGACGTTCAGGCAGATGCCCGTCTTGCGCTCCTTGCAGTTCCGGCAACGGCCGCAGGAGATATTGAAAGGTACAGAGACAATGTCTCCCACCTTGATGAACTCCACGTCTGGACCGACCTCCACCACTTCGCCGGTGATTTCATGGCCAAGGACGAGGTCCTTAGGGGCCGTGGTCCGGCCCCTAACCATGTGCTGGTCCGAGCCGCAGATATTGGTGGTCACCGTGCGCAGGATCGCGCCGTGGGGCACTTTTCGGCCCACATTGGCGCGATTAACGCCGGGCCCATCTTTGAGCTCGAACGTCGGGTAGTCGGTGTTGATGATTTCCACGACACCGGGTTCTTTGTAGGCAACGGCTCTGTTTCCTGACATGGACACTCCTTTTGCTAGGGATTTGGTGCCAGGCCTTCCGTTCGGATGGCCCTGCACTGGTCCGGCAAAGTTGCAGGCGCTGCCCCGTGGCCCGAAAGCGGTGCTTCGATGGGGATACCTCCCCAGGTTTTAGGCCACCGAAGCACCCTTCACGGACACGGGACAGCTCTTCCTTCGCGAGGGCGAAGGCTGTCAGTGGGATGCCGTGTCCAGTGGAACAGCATCCCGATGCTGCCTGCCCGGCGCTTAATCGGACAAGTATGAATCTGAAGGTTCGAAGAGCTTGTAATGAGATTAGGGTCACAAGAGCTGCAACAAAAGCGCAAGATTTTGAAGATAACCATGCGGAATAGATGCATGTTTGAAGGAGAAAGACATCAGCGGGATCGGCATCGGCCTCGTAGGACACTGGCCGCTCGACCCCACAGGACCGCTATGCTTTGCCGGCCATCGAGGTTGTGCGACAAGTGTTTTGAATTCTGATTCCATCGCCCGACACGTTTCAAACGCCTTGGGGCGTGAGGTGGACTACGAGGGCGCCTTGGACCTGGCCATACAAGGCGATCCCGTAGCGAGACGAGTCGTCGACGACGCCGGACGCGGCTTAGGCAGGCTCATCGCAGCCATCTGCAACCTGACAATGCCACAGCGCATTATCATCGCCGGAGAAGGAGTTCGGCTTGCAGCAGTAGCCCGCCCCGCCCTCGACGCGGGCATTGCCTTGGACCGCGACCCCCGAGCCACCACCCCTCCCATCGTGCTGGCATCGAAGGATAACGTGCAATGGTGCCGCGGGGCGGCCGTCCTCGCAATACAGGCGTTCGTGCACGGGATCCTGCCAGAAATATCGACTCTGGCCAAGCACCAATCGAAAAGCGCCGGAATCCCATCAGTATCCTGACCAGGGATGACCTTGGGGAGGCTTGGCTTCTCTGTGCTGAGGACTGCCAGTAAAGCTGCCTTTAGTGGACGCACCGCAGGTTTCCTCCGCATATTTTGAAAGGCCGATAATGGATCTTTCGTGAAGCATCCCCGAAGTCGCAGGCCATCCCAGCATTGAGGTTCGCGAGTAGCGCCTCGAGTGTCGCGCAGCGTGCGGGTTGACTTCCTAGCGGTCTCCTCAGGCCCCGAGTTGCACCGGTCCCTGGCCTTGTCGGAGTGGGCCTGCGCGGCGTGCCCGCCAGTGCTTCCGCCCGCGCTGGAGACCTGGCGCCGGGCTCAAATGCACGCATCCGCAAGAAGCTGGGCTTAGCGACCGGGGAGCGGAAGAACACTGCAGGCTATTTCAAGCTCGACTACCACGGTGCGCGGTTCTCGCTCGGCTACCCTGCGCGCCCGGACATGGAGGACCGCCGCAAGGTGACGGAGCTGCCGAAGCCCGAGCCGATGATTAGAAACTCATCTTGCGTTCTGATCGGTACCGGCCGGTACTGCGAGATGTCCTTGGCGCAGATTAGCGAGAATCTGATCGGTGAGTGCTTCGATGCCGCCTTCGGATGTCACGGTCATTCCGGCTTCAGCTGTTTCGAGGGCCTCGAGTGTCTCCAGCTGTGAGGTGAGAAGGGATACCGGCATGAAGTGTCCTGGACGCTGGACCAACCGGTCCTTCAGTACCGAAGGGTCGACCTTCAAGAGGATGAACCTGGTGGAAGGAGCGGCCGCGCGGATAGCGTCACGGTAGGCGCGTTTGAGGGCCGAACAGGCAACCACGATCCCATGGGGGTGTTCGGCCGCGAGTTCTGCGCCGACCAGGCGAAGCCAGGGCCACCTGTCTTCATCAGTGAGCGGTACGCCAGCTGTCATTTTTTCGACGTTCGGCAAGGGGTGCAGGTGGTCGGCATCCTTGAAGGTGGCGCCGAGCCGGGCTGCCAGGGCGGTGCCCAGTGCTGTTTTGCCTGCGCCTGATACGCCCATGATGACGATGGGGCTGTGCACTACAGCGCTCCCTGTTGCGCTGTTCCTGCGGGAATCGGAACCATCCGGGTCACTTCGACAGGCTTTTCGAGCAGGCCTTCGAGGGAGGCGTTCAGGCGTTTGACCGGTTCACCTTGACCGTGGGCGTCGAGCAGCGCAGCTGATTCCCATTTCTCGATCATGAGAATCTGGTTGTTTGGGGCTTCGTGGATCGCGTAGAGCAGGCAGCCGGGTTCCTGGTGTACTTCGCTGATTGCGGGGGAGAGGGCGGCGACGACCAGGTCGAAGGCGCCTTCCTTCGGGCTGAAAGCAGCGGTGACGACGATGGTCATGGTGAGGTTCTCCTTGCTTTATGGTGCCCTTGAGGGGCGTGGGAGGGTTCCTGGGGACGCGGCGCGGACCGACGGCTGAAGTCTGTCGGTCCGCGACGGACATCCGCAGGGTGTTCTTCAGGCTTAGCTGCGAGCGGTGAGGCTTTCCTCGAGGGCAAGGGCCTCGGTTTCGCGACGCAGTTCGAGGGCCTGGGCGAGCGAGTCGTCCATGATGACGTCGTCCCAGCGGACGATCCCGCCCTTGGCGACGTCATTGCGCAGTTCCACGTGGTGGGCCAGCGCGACCGGCAGCGCACCGGTAGTGACGGAGTGCGTCGCGGAAACGAGTTGGCCCCAGACGGTGTATCCGCCTTCGCCGTCAAGGAATTCACCGGCTTTGAGGTCTTTCTTGGCGGTGGCGACAACGTCGCCGAAGAACCCGATGGGTGAACCCGTGGGGATCCCGCGCAGGACGGCGTTGGCGATGGATACGTTCAGTTCCAGGCCGACGTAGTGGTAGGGGCGGTATAGTGCCGCGTACTGGCCGGTGGGGTCCGGGTGCCAGGGGTATTCGTTGAAGCAGCCGGAGACGTAGGCGTTCGTTGCCTTCACGACGACGAAAACGCCTTCCTGCGTGTTGTGGGGGATCCAGGTGCCGTCGCGCTTGACACTGGACATGACGTCGACGGTGCCTTCGTGTGCCAGGGCTCCTCCGACGTCGGCGGGCCGGCAAATTGAGGCAATTTCCTCAACGTCTCCCGGCGTGAACGTCAGCCCGGTGTCAGAGGGAACCAGTCCTGCCCCGTTGGCGACGGCAGCCATCTCGATGGCGGCCTTGGTGCCGTCACGGAAGGAGGTGTGCATGTTGGGGTTCAGCTGCCCGGAGTCGGTGAGTTCCTTGGAGAATTCCCAGTTTTCCCAGACATTGTCAGGGTTCATCTCGTGGTAGTGCTCAAGGAATTTGGCGCCTTTGCCGGCGCACACGACGTCGAACCCGCTGGTGCGGGCCCAATCGACAAGTTCCATGATGAGGGCCGGCTGGTCGCCGTACGCCATCGAGTAGACAACACCGGCTGCTTCTGCCCGCTTGGCAAGAGCGGGCCCTGCCAACGCGTCGGCTTCAACCGTGACCATGATGATGTGCTTTTTCGTTTCAATGGCACGCAGAGCGTGCTTGACACCAACGATGGGGTTGCCGGTGGCTTCCACGATGATGTCGATATCGACGTCGAAAAGCTCGTCAGCGTTGGCCACAATCGCGGTTGAGCGGTCCCTCAGAGCGGTTGCTATGTCGGAGGCGATCTGGTCTTTGGGCCACCCAACGAGTTCGAAGGCACCTTCAGCGCGCTTGACGTTGATGTCTGCGATGGCGACGACGTGGATGCCCGGAATGTTGTTTGCCTGGGCCAGGTACATCGTTCCGTAGCGCCCCGCGCCGATCAGGCCGACTCGGATGGGCTTTCCGTCGGCCTCACGCTGGGACAGGAGATGGTGCAGATTCATGGTTGCCTTTCAAGGGAGACGGCGCTGTTCCGGAAGGGATGCGGGCGGGTCTGGGATTGACCGCAGCTTTTGGGGCTCTACTTCTTGACCTTGCGGCGTGCCGCCGTTGGTAGTGAGGCTCGAGACCAAGCGGGAACGAGCTAAGGTAAAATAAGTGGAACCGGTACACTTTTATGTCATAGGGCAAGGCCCAAGGTCAAGCCCTAGGCTGAAAAAGGTTCCAGATGTCCAGGAAGTGCTACGCAAGGAGTAGGCGTGCAGAAACAACCGACCATCCGCGATGTTGCCCAGGCAGCCGGGGTGTCCGTTGCGGTGGTCTCCCGGGTGCTAAACCCGGGGTCAGGTCCAGTTGCCGCAGCTACCCGCGGCCGAGTAAACGAGGTGATGAAGAGCCTCGGGTACCACCCCCGCACGGCAGCCAGGGAGCTCAAGTATGGCCCGCCTACAACACTGGGGCTGCTGCTCGCAGATGTCTCCAACCCCTTTTTCGCCCGACTCGCCGACCAAGTGGTGCAGGAGGCTCACTCGCGCGGAATCCAGGTGCTGCTGATGACCACGCAGGAGGATGACCAGCTGGAGTCAGAACGTCTGGCGACGCTTATCGAACGCAGGGTCAGTGGGATTATCGCGACCCCGACCGGCAACAACCTGGCAATCTGGAAGCAGCTCCAGGATCTGGGAACTGACGTGGTTTTTGTCGACCGATCAATTCCTTCGCTCCCTGAAGTTGATGTGGTGAGCATCGACAACTTTGAATCCGCCCGGTCCGCCACAGCGCTCCTTGCCGCCCACGGGCACCGCCGGATCGGAATCATCTCCGGGCCGGCTTCCTCCACCACCGGAACGGAGCGGATTGCCGGCTATCGGCAAGCCCTGGAAACAGCCGGCCTGGAGCAAGATGAGCTCCTTATACGGCACGCCGCGTTCCGCGGGCCGGCGGGAGGAGATGCCGCCTCGGCGTTGCTCGGCCTCGAAGAGCCGCCCACAGCTTTGGTAGTGGCAAATACCGCCCAGGTAACGCAAGTTTTGCGGCGCCTCTCCCACGCCGGAATCGACATCCCAGGGACGCTATCCGTCATCGTCTTCGAAGATTCACCTTGGACCGAACTCGTGACCCCGCCCCTGACAATCGTCAGGCAGCCAATAGATCTGCTCGCCCGGCACTCCGTGCAGCTCGCTTTGTCCAACACGCAGGGCAAGACGTCGGGAAAACCCCACGTCATACGCGTAGCCGCCGAACTAGTGGAACGGTCAAGCGTCGCCCGGCTCCAGTTCTCGAAGTAATTCAAGCTGGCATTCGCGCCTCAATGTTTACAGCCGTCCCGGGCTGTGGTAAAAAAGTGTACCGGTTCCACTTCGGGATGATTCACGGCGGAAAGACAGCAAACGACAGCACCGCCGCGTCTGCAAGGCACTGGGCAAGCGGGATGAGAAAGCAGTAAGAGCAGCTGGTCTCACCCATAGCCACCTAGCCCAGGACGCTTTAACCACCGCCATAAGGCATCAGTACCCCTGTCCGTAAAGGCCAGGAACCAGCAAGTATTCAAAGGAGAATCAGATGCCAAAACGCATCCTTGCCACCGTAGCTGTGGCCGTTGCACTCACCGTTACTACTGCCCTCACAGGTTGCGGCGGGGGCGCCGCCGGCGGCGCCGGCGGGGCCAGCACCACCGTCCGCCTCGGCCTCGGCGACCCTGCAACCTCTTCCATGGGCGTCAGCGCAAAGCACTTCGCCGACAAGGTTGCCGAGCTGAGCGACGGCAAGGTCAAGGTCGAGACATTCCCCGACGGCACCCTTTTTGGCGGAGACCAGAACGCCGCCGTCAACTTGCTTGGAAACGGCACGCTGGACTCCACCATTATGTCCACCTCGGTGTACGCGTCCTTCGAGCCGAAGATGAATGCCGTCAGCCTTCCCTACCTCTTCAAGGACTCGGAGGAGGTCACCAAGTACTTTGAGGGCGAGCCGGGCAAGGAACTGCTGGGCTCACTGGACAAGCTGGGCATTAAGGGCGTGTCCATGCTGACCCGTACTCCGCGGCACACCACCAACTCGGTGCGTCCCATCACCCAGCCCGAGGACTTCAAGGACCTGAAGCTCCGCGTACCGCAGAATGACCTCTGGGTTAAGTTCTTTGGCTCGCTGGGCGCCAACCCGACGCCGATGGACTTCAAAGAGGTTTACACCGCCTTGCAGCTGGGGACTATCGATGGCCAGGAAAACCCTTTGGAAGTTCCAGTCAACAACAAGTTCTTTGAAGTCCAGGATTACCTCTCCCTGACGGGCCACATCTCCGACGGCCTCGTCCTCGGGTTCAGCAAGAAGAAGTGGGACTCCTTTGATGAGGACACCCGGAAGGTCCTGCAGGAAGCGGCAGACCTGACCGCTGACTTCAAGACAAAGTACGACAACGACGAAGCCGCCAAAACCCTCGACAAGCTGAAGGGCGAAGGCGTGAAGATCAACGAGCTGACGCCCGAAGCTAGGGCAAAGTTCCAGGCGGCAGCGCAGAAGGTCTACCCCGAGCTTGAGGGCAAGGTGGGCAAGGAATTCGTCCAGTCAAGCCTTGAATTCCTTGGACGGTAAGGTGGCGGGTCCAGTGCAGGAGACGAGTTCTGTGCATGATGAGGGAACCACCCCAGTCCGGGGTGCCGAACACCAGGCGGCCGAAGACAACATCGAGGTGGTTCCGGTAAGCGAAGTCTCGGAACCTCATGGTCTGATCTGGAAGGCCGTGGATGCTCTCCTCTTCGTCGGAATCTGCGCGATGCTGCTCAGCCTTGCTGCCCAGATGGTCAGCCGGCAGATGGGAGCCTCGCTGTCATGGACCGAGGAACTGACCCGTTTCCTGTTCATGGACACCACCTTCCTGGGGATGGCAGCAGGCTTCCGGGCCGCCGTGCACCCGCGGGTGAACTTCGCGGTGGCGTGGGGACCAGCCTGGCTTAAGAAAGTCAGCATGCATCTCTACGCCATCTGCGGGACCGTGTTCTTCAGTGTCCTGATCTACAAGACGTGGGAACTGATGCTGCAGCAGTACGCCGCCGGAGAGTCCAGTCCTGCCCTGGGACTGAAGATGTTCCTGGTAACCCTGCCGCTGGTGATCAGCGCAGCACTCGCCATCGTCGCCCATATCACCACCGTCTACTTCTCCCCGAATATGCGTAAGAGAATCCTCAAAGGAGAGATGATCGCATGAGCCTGACCCTGCTGGGCATTTTCCTCCTCCTGCTGCTGCTGGGCGTTCCGCTCTCAATCTCACTCGGCATTGGCGTCATCGCCACGCTGCTGATCTTCGACATCCCCCTCGACCTGTTGCCGCAGTCCATGATGAGCTCCATGAACAGCTTCCTGTTGGTCGCTGTCCCCCTGTTCGTCCTGGCCGGCAACCTCATGGCCGGCGGGGGTATTTCGGACCGCATCTTCCGTGGCGCCGAAGTCATCTTCGGCCGCTTCCGTGGCGGCCTTGGCCAAGTGAACATCGCATCGAGCGCGATCTTCGGCGGCATCTCCGGTTCCTCGGTTGCCGATATTGTCAGCCTTGGCAAGATCGAGATCAAAGCCATGACTGACCATAAGTACCCGCGGCCCTATGCGGCAGCGATGACCATGGTCACCGCTACCCTGTCCTCACTGATACCGCCCAGCATCCTCATGATCATCGCCGCCTCGACCGCGAACGTCTCGGTAGGCGCGGCACTCGCAGGAGGATTTGGACCGTCCATTGTCCTGATCCTCGTCCTGATGCTGGTGAATTTCTTCCTGTCGGCACGCCACGGTTACGGCGAGGTCTCAAAGACGCCTTTCAAGAAGGGCCTGAGGATCGTCCTCGGGGGAATCCCGGCCATGGGCGGCCCGGTGATCATCCTGGTGGGCATGTTCAGCGGGCTCGTCACGCCCACGGAGGCGGCCGCCGTCGCCGTCTTCTACAGCCTGTTGGTCGGAATCTACGTCTACCGGGACATGAAGTGGCGCCAGATGCCGAAGATGATCGTGGACGCCGGCCTCACCACCGGCACCATCCTGCTCATCGCCATGATCGCCGGCGTCGCCTCTTACATCTTCACCATTGACGGGCTGCCGGCCAAGGTCAGCAGTTGGCTGCTGAGCGTCAGCACTGACCCCACCATCGTCATGCTACTGATCGGCCTTATCCTGATCATCATCGGAACCGTGATGGACAAAGTCGCCGCCATCCTGCTTTGCACACCGGTGCTCATGCCCGCGGCCGTGTCTTCCGGTGTGGATCCCATCCACTTCGTCGTCTTCCTCGTTGCCGCCCTTGCCGTCGGCCTGGTCACACCGCCTGTCGGCGTCTGCCTCTTCGCGGCGTCCTATGTCAGCGGGCTGCCGATGGAGAAGATTGTGAAGGCCGCGGTGCCGCTCTATGTGGTCATGGTGGTTGCCATCGTCATGCTGGCCGTCTTCCCGCAGCTCATCCTATGGCCGTCTGATCTCCTGACCAATCAGTAACGCCTGGCCCCAGCCGGCTATCCCATACAGCCCTTATCACTAAAGGATCCCAATGCCTGAACCTGACCACCCAGCGCTTGCCCTGATGGGACTAGGGCCGATGGGGGAACCCATGGCGCGCCGGCTGCTGAAGGGCTACCGCGAGCTGACTGTCTGGAACCGGACTGCTTCGAAGGCCGAAGCCCTGGCGGGCCTGGGCGCCCGTGTTGCCGCCTCACCTTTTGAGGCGGCCGCTGACATCGTTCTCACGGTGTTGCCGGACCTAAGCCACGTCGAATCGTTGCTTCCGGGAGAAGAAGGCATGATAGCCGGATGGACAGCCCGGGGCATTGCCAGCCCGATACTCGTCGTGCACGGGACCGTCTCGCCGGGGGCAGTGGCGGCCTTTGGCGAACGGATGCTTCGAGAGCACAACGTCAGGGTTTTGGACGCCCCCGTCAGTGGCGGCACCGTGGGTGCCGAAAACGGCACGCTGAGCATCATGGCGGGCGGGGACGAGGACACGTTTAACTCGGTCGCGCCGGTGTTCGGGTTCATAGGCAGCACCATCCGGTACATGGGCCCGGGAGGTTCGGGCGCACTGGCCAAGGCCTGCAACCAGATCGTGGTCGCCGGCACGGTCACGGCAGTTTCCGAAGCCATGCTTCTCGCGCGCGGCGGGGGACTGGATCCATCGGTGATGCTTGAACTGCTTCGGGGTGGGCTGGCCGACTCCGAGGTGCTGCGCCAAAAGGGGCACAGATGGATTGACGGCGACTTCACGGGTGGCGGCAGCGCCCAAAACCAGCTGAAGGACCTCAATTTCGTGCTGGGGGCGGCTGGAACAGCGCACCTGGAGCTACCCCTGAGCACGGTAATCCAGGGTCTTTTCGAGGATATGGTGGCGCGGGGCGACGGCGCCCTTGACCACACGGGAATTTTCCGGACCCTTGCCCAGCGCAGCAGCGCTCTCACTCAGAGGTTTTCGTAAAGAATCCCGAAGTCGTAGGCGATGCCCCCACAAAATCGTGATGCACCGTACCGTGAGGCAGGCGTGCTGAAAGGGTTGGGTTCCCAGTGCTGTGTTCAAACCCTGAGCTGTAGCCGGTCCCTGGCCTGGGCGGACGAAGCCTGGCCTGCGTACCCGCCTGCGCTGGAGACCGGCTTCACCCGCCGGAGCGCGGCGAGGATGGCCCGCCCCACCACGGCGATTCCGATCACCGTGGTGACGGCGCGCAGGGTGTCCCAGCCCGCCGTCGACGTCACCAGCGAGTACAGCAGGAAGCTGCTCAGGTTGGTGCCCAGCGGCGCGCCGGGCACATAGGAGATGCCGGTGCCGGCGCCCACCGCGAAGGGCCAGAACCACAGGTTGGTCAGCAGGCCGAACAGGTAGGACGCCACCACGCCGTAGCCGGCCAACATCCACAGTTCGGCCCTGCCGCGCACCCGCCGGGGGAGCAGGCCGGCCCCCGCACCCACCCACGTACAGGCGAAGATCTGGAACGGAGTCCACGGCCCGATCCCGCCCCACAAGGCGCTGGAGAGCGCAATCGTGGCGGCGCCGAGCAGCATGCCGAAACGCGCGCCGAACGCCCGCCCGGCAAGGATCAGCAGGATGAACACTGCTTCCACGCCCCCGACGCCGGTGCTCGCCACCCGGACTGCCGTACCGACGGCGGCCAGGACGCCGAGCAGCGCCACAGTATGTGCCGAACGGACAGAACCGTCCAAGGACACAACGATGGCGACGGCGGCGAGCGGCGCGATTGCCAGCGCCGCGTAGGGGAGGGCTGCGGCTGCGTCCTGCGGGAGGGCCGCGGCAAGCAGCGGCCAGCAGAACGCTGCGAGGGCCACGAGGTTTGCGGCTGCCAGGACGGAGAGTTCGACGGCGCGCGGCAGCCGGATGCGGGGCTTTGTTGCTGCGCCGGGGGTGTCCGGTTCGGTGATTGGCTTTGGCCCGGAGCCCACCTGCCGGGGGAGCAGGGCGGGCGGCTCCGGTGCTTCGGTTACCGCAGTGGAGGGTGCGACGCCGTCACGCATCGGGAGGATCCGGGCGCCGAGGCCGTGGGCAAAGTCGTGGTCGTGGGTGGCGATCAGGACAGCGGTACCGGAGTCGGCTGCGGACCGCAGCGCGGCCGTGACTGCTGCGCGGGCCGCAGGATCGAGGCCGCGGGTGGGCTCGTCGATCAGGAGCACCTGGGGATCATCCATGGTCTGCAGCGCAATGGCCAGGATCCTTCGCTCTCCAGCGGACAGGTCCCGGGGATGCTCATGGCCAATGGGAATGCTGACGTCTCCCCGCAGACGGGCCAGGCGTGACGCCGCGAAGCCGGGCTCGGGCTGTTGGCCGTTCTTTCGGCGCGCAAGGCGCCGCTCGGCCGCGCGGAGCTCTCCCTCCACCGTATCCCTGGTGAAGAGGTCGTCCGAGGCATCCGGCACCAGGGCGACGCGGCCGCCGTCCGCCGTTCCGCCGTCGTTGGTTTTTACTCCGCCCGCTCCCTCACCCAAGGCAAGCGCCACCAGGAGGGACGACTTCCCGGCCCCGTTCGGCCCCACCAGGGCCACCACTTCGCCGCGGTGCAGGGCCAGGGAGGCGTCGCGAACCAGTGGCGTGCCCTTGCGGTGCACCGCGAGGTTGGCCGCTGTCAGCACGGGCGCGTATTCGGCATCTGGAACAGGCGTGGGGTGCGCAACCGTCGGGACCGGCGCGGAGGGCGCGGCACCCGGTACCAGCTCGCCGTCGGCAATGGTCCACCAGGAGTCGGCAACCGGGACGAGCGCTGCCGCCCGGTGCTCCGCCACGATGACGCAGACACCGTCGCCGGCGAGGGTGTTGAGCACGGAGATGACGTGCCTGCGGGCCGTGGTGTCGAGGTCGGCCAGCGGCTCGTCCACCAGGAGCAGGGGAGGCTGTTCCACCACCGCGGCGGCGATGGCCACGAGCGTTGCCTCCCCGGCGGAAAGGGTGCTGATATTCCGGTCCAGCAGCGCCGTCACCCCGATGCGCTCGGCAACCTCCAGCACCCGGGCCTTGGCGGCGGCCGATGGCATGCCGCGCAGCTCAAGGGCGAGGGAGATTTCGTCCCGCACCCGCGTGCTGGCGAAGGCGGCGCGGGGATTCTGCAGGACGACGCCGATGAGCCGGGCGGTATCGCGGGGCGGCATGGGGGCACGGTCCGCTCCGGCGACGCGAACGGTGCCGGAAATCTCTCCGCCGTCCACGTGGGAGAGCAGGCCGGCGATGCCCCGCAGGATGGTGGACTTGCCGGATCCGGTAGGTCCCGTAATGACGGTGATGGACCCGCTCGACGGCGTGAACCCGGCCACACGGACCTGCGCGTCACCGATGCGGAACCGGGCGTCGCGCACCAGGAGCGGGCCGCCGTCGTCGTTCCCGGGGTGGTGTGCGGCGCGGCTCCCGAAGCCGCGCAGCTCAAGGGCGGCGGCTACCCGGGCCGCGTGTTCAAGGGTGCGCTCGAGGACGGGCACCAGGGCGCGGGGCCCGAAGCGTTCGCCCCGCAGCCGGAACGCCAGGCGTACGGAGGTCACGGCGTCGGCCAGCGCCGGGAGTGCCGCCCACGCCACGACCAGCGTGCGGGCCAGGCCCTGCATGGGGCCGCGGCGGGCCAGGTGAACGAAGCCGCGGGCCACGTCCACGAATGCGTTCAGCAGTCCGAAGCCGACAAACAGCCCGGCAATCGGCAGGGCGGACAGGACCGCCGCCCACAGCCCGGGCCCGGTGACCGGACCGAGGAACACCACGTGGGCGTACGGGGCCGGCAGCCGCATGGCCGGCAGGTCGAGCAGGACAGGCGAGCCAAGGCCCGCGCCGTTGAAAAGGACGCGGTAGATGACCCGCGCCGCGATGAACACGACGGCGAGAACAATGCCGGCGCGCAGCGGCGCGGGTCGGAAGGTCATGCCGCGGGGGCGGCCGGTTCGCCGTCGACGGTAAAGAGCAGTTCCAGGCTCTGGCCGGGGCTGACCTGCAGGGTGTCGAGGCCTTCCTGCGCGTATTCCCAGGCGCCGGCGTCCTTCTTTAGCCAGAGGGACCAGTAGGCGAATGCAGCGGGCATGCCGGTGCATTCTTCCTTGTACGTGCCGCCCTTGTGCTTGATGTCGAAGTCCGCGGCCGGCACACCGTTCACCCGGCACGCGAGCGTGGGGTACTGCTTGGTGCCTTCGGTTTTGACGTTGGCTTCCTCGAGCACCTTGGACGCGGCGGTGGGACCGTCCACGGGCACGCACACGGACTTGTCAGCGGAAGCCTGCTTGAGGGAGCCGGAGTCGACGACGACCTTCACGCCGTCGCAAGGGCCGGAGGCGCTGGGGGCAGCCGCTGCCGTGGACGGCGGTGCAGAGGTGGTTGGCGAGGTGGTGGCCGGCGCAGAACAGGCGGCGAGGGAAAACAGGAGACCGGCGGCGGCGAGGGAGCTCGCGGCGGCGGTGCGCATCTTAGTCAAAGTCACCCGTTAAGAGTAGGGCGTTGCTAGTCCACATCCTGCTGCCGCGGCGTTGTGTGACATCCAGGGCCAGTCGTGGGGGCGGGCAGGAGCGGCGCCCCCTTTTCTGAATGCGTTATTGACTGTCCGGCATGCCACCGGGACCATGAAACTGGCTGACTCCCATACCCGGTGCGTCGACATCACACCCGGTAGGCGGCCGTTGACGCAAGAGCCCCGGCAGTACCAAGACCCAGTCGGAGGAGACCGATGAGCAGCTCCCGAATTGCCGAAGCAATCAAGTCGGCCAAAGAATTTCTGGGCGCCCGTCCTGACGAGGCGCGCTACCGCGATTCGATCGCGTCGGCCGTTGTGGTGGAGGGCCTCCGCATCCGGGTCACAGGGACGGATGGCTCCTCCCTGGAGACCGATATGGTCGCTGGCGTGGGTGGAACCGGTTCGGCACCGTCGCCCGGCTGGCTCTTCCGTGCTGCCTATGCCTCGTGCGCCGCAACCCTGATGGTGATGCGTGCTGCCGAGCAGGGCGTGGAACTGCCCGGGCTGCAGGTCGACGTGGACAGTGAGTCTGACGACCGAGGCATCCTGGGCATCTCCGAGGACGTCAGCGCCGGCCCGGTCAGCATGCGGGTGGCGGTTCGGGTAGGGCCTGCAGCCGATGAGGCGGCTGTTCGGAGGATTGTCGAGTGGGGCCTGAAGCATTGCCCGGTCGATGATGCGGTCCGCCGGCCCGTACCCGTGGAGCTTGACCTCCAGGTCGGTTAGGCGGAGGACGGGGGGCATGCGGAAGCCGTAGGCAGGGCCGAACTGGCGGCTGCTTCGGCGCACGGTAGCGCAGTAAGCGGAAAAGATTTGCCCGGAATTGCTCCATTCAGTTGCTGGCCGGCGCTTAACTCGCGTCAGAAGGGGGACGGACGGTTGTGATTCGGCTTCGGGCGTAGTAGGCAGCCACCGCCAGCAGGGCCAAGCACGCAAGGAACATTGACAAGGACAGGAAAACAACGCCGGCGGTGATGGCCAGCAAAAGGAGCGCTTCGGCAGGCGCCTTCCGGGGAGTGGCTGCAAAACGGGCGACCGTTGCTGTCAGCAGCGCGAGGGAGAGCACCAGGACTCCTGCGACAAAGGTTGTTCCGAACCAGCGCAGCCGCAGAAAGTCTTCCAGGAAATTCGAGAAGGAGACCACCAGTGCAGCGGCCGCCGCTGTGCGCAGGGACACCCGGCTGACCCTCGCGGCTTTTCGGGTCCTTGTGTCCATGCGCTGTCCAGTCCTCCCCATGGCCCAGAGGGTACCGCCCAAGAACAGCAAGGCCAGGGAGGTTAAGGCCACCGCGGTATAGTCACGCGGAGTCTGCGGATCCCAGTATGTGACCTCGCCGGGAAGCTCGATCACTGCCCTCAATCCGAAGGCCACGGCTGCGAGGGTGGCCAAGACGGCGACTGGGCGCGACCCTGGGTGACCCCCGGCTCCCATTCCTTGCGGCCCGGCGCCTATCGGTAAGCGGTGAAACCCCATGTTGAACATCGACCCGCTCGCCTAAAACCGTGTAGTCCCACGCAGTTTGCGGGGGCGGCCGTCCGGGTCCACCAAAAAGCGGTACACAGGATCCGCCCAGAGGCGCTGCAGGCGTGTGACCGGTTGTGTGACGTGGTGCCGCGCGTGACCCCCGGGGCGGGGCGAGCGGCGGTCAGTTTTGTGCCATTCATCCAGGGCATCGGCAGCGGCATTCCACAGGCCGAGGCCGTCCGCTGGATCGTTCAGCCGGGGGTCATCCTGGTCCAGGCCCAGGTGCTCGGCCCAGAGCTGCCGCCGCAGCCCCTGGGCCAGCGGACTGGAAGCCCCGGGACCAGTCCCGGGACCAGTGCCGGGACTGGTGCCCGGGCCAGTGCCTGCGCCGGGCGCCTCCCCCTGACCAGCGGAGGTGTCGATGACCGCGCAGGTGAGCTCGCTGTCCGTGGTCCAGGACCGCCGGTTGAAGTTGTCCGATCCGCACGTGAACCAGGTGTCGTCGATGATGCAGATCTTGGCATGGACATAGATCGGTGTCCCGGCCCTGTTCTCCAGGTTGAACACGCCGAATCTGTCGGGAGCCACGCGGCGCATCCTCTCGATGGCGCGCAGCTGGCCGAGCCGCTTGGGCGGCCCTCCCAACGGACCGTCGGAGTCCGGGTAGCGCGGTACCACGGCGATCACATTCAACCCTGGGTTCTGTTCGAGGGCCCCTGCGATACCGGCCGCCACCTCAGCAGACCACAGGTACTGGTCCTCGATGTAAATCAAGGAGCGGGCCAGGCCGAATGCTTTTGTGTAGGCCCGGGCAACGCTCCGTTCACCATCGGGTGCGAACGGGAACGGCGGATGCTTCACGCCGTAGGTGCGCAGCAGCTGCACGGCGTGCGGGCCGGCCGGCGGCGGTGGCGGCGCAGTCTCCGGCAGGGGCTCGGGGTGCCGCGGCATATCCGCCAGGCGCTGCAGCAGCATCCGGTACGGAGTGCGCCGGTCCAGGGGATGGGGGTCGTCCCACCTTTCCGCGAACAGCTTCAGCACATCCGCCACCACCGGGCCGCGCAGTTCCAGGGCGGCATCGTGCCATGGAGGCCGTTTCCCGTACCGGGGATCCATCTCCACCGACTGCGGGTCTCCCATATGATCGGCGTCGTCCCGGCGGCTGTGGGAAAGATCGATCCCGCCAACGAATGCGATGTCCCGGGAAGGGTCATTACGATTGCGGATGACGAACAGTTTCTGGTGATGGCAGCCGAAGAGCCGCACCCGCTGGTCCAGCAGCACCTCGCCGCCGGCGTCGTTGATCTGGCGGCTGAGGTGCTCGTTGGACAGGTTGCTCATGGGGGCGGACACACGCTCTCCGTGTGACCTCCACACGAGGCCGCGCACTTCCACTCCGTCCCGGGCAAGCCGCGCCAGCAACTCTCCGATGGCCGGCCCGTCCGCCGTAAGCTTTTCGTCGCCGTCGCCACGCCAGTCGGTGAACCACACACGGTCTCCCGCTTGCAGGGCCGAGAGCTCCTCATGCAGCCGGGCGAAATAGGTGGCACCGTGAATCAGGGGCCGCACCAGGTTGCCCTCCGACCAGGAGGGCGATCCTACTTTGCCGGCGTGCACGTCGGCAGCCGCATTGCCCCACTCGGCGGCACCCAAGAACCAGTAACCAGCAGTACTGTCCACTCGTCGTTCCCTTCGGGACCCGGGCCCGTCATTAGGCGTCCGGCCTACCAGTAGCCTACGACTGTGCCGGTCAATGTCATCCGATGATGCCGTCATTCTGGCAATTCCAAGGGTCTGGACACCGGTGCCCGCCGGACTTATCGTGCAAAAGTGGCGGCTGCCTGACTGGCAGGATGGCAAACTCTGCCGGTCCGCTGTTGCAGCCGTCCGTCATGAGGAGGAAGCAATGGAACACGTTGAAGAGACCGTTGAAGTAGCAGTGCCGCTGCGGACCGCGTACAACCAGTGGACCCAGTTCGAATCCTTTCCGCAATTCATGTCCGGCGTCGAATCCGTAACCCAGCTGACGGACACCACCAACCATTGGGTTACCAAAGTGGGCGGTGTCCAGCGGGAATTCGATACTGAAATAGTCGACCAAGAGCCTGACGACCGGATCGCCTGGCGCAGCACCGACGGCAAGTCCCATGCCGGCATCATCAGGTTTACGCCACTGGACGCCAACCACACGAAGGTCAGGGTCCATTTCGAATGGGCTCCGGAAACCCTCACTGAAAAAGCAGGTGCGGCATTGAAGATGGACCAGATGCAGGTGAAATCTGACATGCGCAAGTTCAAGGACTTCATCGAATCGCGCGGTACCGAAACCGGCGGCTGGCGCGGCGAAGTCGGGGACACCGGCCCAACCGGGCAGCTCTAGAAGTGCCGGGCGGAGTCAGCTGAGGAAGCGGCGCCTCGCAAACGGAAAACGGACGACGGCGGGACCTCCCGCCGTCGTCCGCTCTTTTCAGGCGTTGGGCAGCTAAAAGTTCGGCCGTTCAGGTGGCGTGAGCGGTCAGCGTCCGACGTAGCGCATGTGCGTGTCGTTGTAGCGGTTGCCCTGCACCCCTATCCGGCTCGCCACGGCATTCAGGTCGGCGACTTCGTCGGCGGACAGCGCAACGGCTGTAGCTGCGGTGTTCTCTTCGAGGCGCTCCCGGCGGCGTGTGCCCGGGATGGGAACGATCCAGGGGTGCTGTGCCAGGAGCCATGCCAGTGCGATCTGCCCCGGCGAGGCGTGCTTGGCGGCGGCGAGGCCGGCGACGTGCGCCACCAGCGCCTGGTTGGCGGCACGGTTCTCCGGGGTGAAGCGGGGGATGGTGCCGCGGACGTCACCTTCCGCGAACTGCGTGGACGTATCCACGGTCCCGGTGAGGAAGCCCTTGCCGAGCGGGCTGAAGGGCACGAACCCGATCCCCAGTTCCGCCAGGGTGGGCAGCACTTCCGGCTCCGGATCCCGCGTCCACAGCGAGTACTCGCTCTGGACGGCTGTCACGGGAAACGCTGTGTGGGCGGCGCGGATGGTCGCAGCCGAGGCCTCTGAGAGCCCAAAGTGGCGGACCTTGCCGGCCTGGATGAGCTCGCCCACGGCGCCGGCCACCTCTTCGATGGGCACACCGGGGTCCACGCGGTGCTGGTAAAAGAGGTCCAGCGCGTCCACGCGCAGCCGGCGCAGCGACTCGTCCGCCACGCGTTTGATCTGCTCGGGTGAGCTGTCCAGCCCCACGGATTTGCCGCCCTCGATCCGCCACCCGAACTTCGTTGCGATAATTACCTCGTCCCGCACCGGCGCGAGTGCTTCCCCCACGATTTCCTCGTTGACGTAGGGGCCGTACACCTCGGCGGTGTCAAAGAAGGTGACTCCCAGGCCGACCGCGTCACGGATGACCCCGATCATCGCCTGGCGGTCCCCGGGGTTGGGGCCGTAGCCCTGCGAAATGCCCATGCAGCCAAGCCCAATTGCCGAAACCTGCAGTCCCTGTCCGAGTGTTCGTGTATGCATGATGAGTCCTTTGCCACTGGCAGTCCGTGCCGGCACGCTTGTGCGCGGCCTTCCTCCAGTCAACGGCTTATCGGGCGCGTTAGGGAGGGTCTGCTGAAACAGGTACCGGCAGGGCCCCCTTGGGAGGCAGGCCCGCAACGCGCCCGGCGTGACGCCGGCTTCCCAAGGCCGGGCGCCTACACGCTGAGGTTCCAGTGGGCCTGGATGGCTCCGGCAAGTGGGTCAGCGGTGACGTCCACCCGGAAAGCAACGGGCGCCGTTCCTGTTTCTTCGATGACGGCATCGCGGTACACGCGGCCGCATCTGGGGCACAGCGTGTACAGGTCCTCATCCTCGGGCCACGCCGCCAGGCCATCCGGGACGGGAGTGTCTCCTCCGGCGTAAACAGGTATGCCCTGGGAGTTGGCCTGGATTAAGCCGTCCTGGCTGACGGTGTTGCCGCACACGCAAACGATGGTGGTGACATCATGACCGGTCACGCCGGCGGTTTCGGCGTCCATGAGGACCTCCCCGTTTTGGAAGGGATGTTCTGCTAGTAGTCTAGTCCTGCCGTGCCGGATAGTAGCCGGCAGTTCAACCCGGTGCTTTTTGACCAGCACGTTTAGGCGTCCAGCAGCCCGCCGCTGGCCCACCGGCGCACTGCCAGCTTTTCGGCGGCGTCGAACTCCAGCAGCGCCACTCGGCAGAGTTCTTCCACGTTCGCCGTCCAGGCTGCGGCCAGTTCCGCTGCCGTCGCCTCGTCGCTGAGCTGGAAGTTGGCGTACGCGAGGCCCTGCAGGACAAAACTGACCGCGTTGCGTGAGACCGGCTGGCCGGCACTGACGCAGTCATCCCGCACCTGGCGGCTCAGCTCCGTGCGGTTGACCGGATGTTCACGAAGCCGGGCTGCCAAGGACTGGAAAATCTGCCGGAACTGGGACGCTGAAAGAGCCGGCACATCCGTCACGCGGGTCACCTGCTCCTCGACGCCCGGCTGCTGCTCGGCCGGTGCGGGAAGATCCTCGCTCGAGAACCGCTTCCCGTCCCAGACCCAGCCGCCCTGGGCTGCCGAATACTCCACGTCCTTGCCGATCTGCGAGACCCAGGTCCCGAACTTCCCGAAACCGCCCCAGTCCGTCTTCAGGGAGGGGTCTGCGGTGAGCGCCCGGTGGGCTACCATGGCGCCGACCACCGGTCCCGGCGCGGAGCGCACGAACTCCAGGACCTCACGGATTGCCGGCGAGCTTGCTTTTGCCTTGACCTTGGTTGCGGGAGGAACCTGCGGCTGCCTGGCAGACGCCACCGCACGAATGGGCTCCCCGGTGGTTCCGTTGAGGATCGCAACGAAATCGTGCGACTCCACAACGTGGTCCGCCATTTCCCGGTAAGCGAACGCCACCGCGCCGGCAGCGATGACCGTCGTCATCCGGTCAGCCGCACGGAAACGCTGGATCAGGGACGTGAAGTCGGCATCGGCCGAGGCGATGAAGAACTCTTCGATGCCGCCGCTTCCGGAGAGCGCGTCCATGGCATCGAGCACCAGGTTGATGTCCGTGCTGCTCTTCCCCCGCTGGGTGAGCGACGGGCAGTCGATCACGCGGAAACCGGCCCGGGTCCAGTATGTCCGGTACTTCGAGTACACCATCGGGTTCAGGTAGCAGTTGCGGATCAGGAACCGGCGCGGCCCCTCCCCGGAACCCCCGGCTGACAAGGCATCCGCCCAATGCTTCGGGTCTTCGGCGAACCGCTTCGCCGCCAGCGGATCGAGAGCCTGCAGGCCGGTAAAGACGTTGTCAAAATCCACAAACATCGCCGCCCGGATGCCAGGCCTGCGGGAGGGTGAGAGTGCCTCGTTCATTGGCCCAGTGTGCCAGCAACGCCGCCCACCGGCGACCCTTCCGGATGCGACACGCAAGGGGACGACGGCGGGACGTCCCGCCGTCGTCCGCTTCATCCTTTGCCCCGGCCCAGGTACAGGGGTTCCAGCGGGGAAATCAAGGTACTTCGGCCGTAGAAGTCTCTGCCAGACAGGCGCACCATGGTGCTATGGACGCTGAAACACCCCAAGCGGTGGAACTGAGCCTTCCCCAGGCATTCCTGCTGCTGGCCACAAATGATGCCAGCGGAAAACCCGAAATTCCGGTCTTCGCCCTTCGGACCACGCTGGCAGGTGCTGTGCTGGCCGAGCTGGACCTGCTCGGTGCCATCGAGCTGCAGGGCAAGCACGTCAGGGTTGCCGGCACTGCGCCGGACACCCACCTGCAGCACGAGCTGGAGCTCATCCGCGGCAAGTCACGGCCGCACACTCCACGATGGTGGGTCTCGGTGCTCGAGGGCCGCGCCGAAGTGCAGCGCGTCTACGAGGGGATGGCTTCCCTGGGCATCGTGGAACACGTCGGCGAAAGGCACCTGGGCCTTTTCCGCGCCGTACGCTACCCGGAAAAGGACCATGCCCCGGAAGCCGCGCTCCTGAAGAAAATCGAAGCGGCACTCAGCGGTGCGCCGTCCAACCTCGAGCCGCCTGATTCCGGGGCTGCCGACGCAACGGCTGCCGGTGCCGGCACAGCCGGGGCCCAGGCGCCAAATTCCGCGTCCGCCAAGACCGGCACCAAGGCACCCGAACCCAGGACCATAGCCCTGATTGCCCTGCTGCAGGCGGCCGGGCTGCTCGGCAAGCTCTTCCCTGAAGCGGACAGGGTCCGGGCCGTTGAGCTGGCCAAGGATTACTGGCCGTCCCGCGCCGTGGAGGACGAACTCCGCATGATCAGGCTGGCGGAGGAGGAAGCCGCCAACCTGTGAGTTCGTGCCCGCCATACCAGGGAACCCTAGGCCAACTCGATCAAGTCGTGGTGCCGCGAAGCACCAGGGACCCCTCGAGTTCGAAGCGCTGGTCGCTGCTCGCCCCTGGCCGGCCCGCCGACCTCAGCATTGCCACAGCGCTCCGGGCGGCAGATGCCAGGTCCAGAGAGATGCTCGACAGTGGCGGATGGGTTGTTATCGCCAGGGTGTCATCGCACCCCAGGACGTTGATGTCCTCGGGGACGCGGAGGCCGTGTGCCCGGAATCCGGACATCAGGCCGTGGGCAACAACGTCGTCGAAGGCTACGACGGCGGTAGCTCCGGCGGCTTCCACCTCGCCGCTGACTTCAAGGGCATCGGCGTAGTTTCCGGACTTCGCGCGGAAGAAAAAGGTTTCAAGCCCGAGGCTTTCCAAGGTTGACTGCACGGCGCCATGACGCTGCCCATCAGACCAGGACCTCGCCGGACCGCCAACATAGGCGATACGGGTGTGGCCGGCATCCACCAGGTGGCGGAGCCCGTCCGTGAGCGCCTTGGACGTGCTGATGAGGACGCGCGGGACGCCGGCGACGTCCCGGTTGATCAGCACGGTCGGCTGCCGCTCGGCAACCGTCTGGAGAACCCGGTCCGAGAGCCGCGACGAAGCTATGATCAGGCCCTCCACCTGCGGCGACAGCCGTTCAATCATCTGCAATTCCCGCTTGGTGTCCTCAGCTGTGTCTGCAACGAACACGGCGAGCCCGTAATCCTCCGCCGCCAGCTGCGCGTAACGGATCAGCGGGGGAAAGAAGGGGTTGGCAACATCGGGCAGCACCAGCCCGATTGCGCCTGAGCGGCCGGTGATCAACGCGCGTGCATGGTGGTTGGGGACGTATCCGATCTCTGCAGCTGCGTCCATGACCCGTTGGACAGTCTCCGGCTTCAGCTTCCCGGGATCCGTGAATGCCCGGGACACCGTGGAAGGTGCCACCCCGATGAGCTTGGCGACCTGGACAATTGTGGATCTGGGCCTCACAGCAGCCGCCGTCCCAGTTCAATGGCCGTTTCCACCAGCTGCTCCGCGCTGCCCCGCTTGAAGGGGGCGGGCATCCCGTAATAACGATGGGCGTCCGTGACTTCGTATCCTGCGTGGTCATATTCGTCGGCAGTGGGAAAGTACCCTGGACAGCCGTTGCTGTAGGCGGCAACGATGACGGGAGTGGCGAAGGCTTCCTGGATGCGCTCGGCACACCTGAGGAAGGGTTCCCCTGGCAGTGCCACCACCAGCAGGCTGCCCAGCCGGAGAACTGTCACCGTCCCCCTCCATTTCATGTCCCTCAGCAGGTGGTCCCGTGCCGCCCAGTCGATCCAGGTCTGCAGCAAGGCCCTTTGCCCGGGCGCCGCGTCCGCCATGAGCTTAGTCCAGTAGGCCGCTGATTCCGCAGGGATGCGGGCGTCAAGTACCTCGAAGGAGAGGTCGATGGATGCTGCTGCAGCCAGGATGACCCCTCCGAGCGGCTTGCCCGAGGTCCGTGCCTGGGCCGCGGCCTCGCCGAGCAGTCCTCCTATCCGTTCAGCTTCCGCGAACGTCCGGTGCTCAGCCGCTGCCTGGGAATAGGAACTCTCAGCCGAATGACCGGTATTGACATCGCCGGCGGCCCCGGTCAGGAAGACAGCGGTGGAACCTGGGGCTGCGCGCTCAAGGTGGCTCCGCACGAAGGCCGGGTAGTCCCCGGAAACCAACCGGTTGTCGGCGCCAAGCACAACGGGATGGCACGGATACTGCACCAGCCAGGCCCTGGCTGTCCCGTCGTCCCGCTTGAAGACCACAACCTGCAGTGCGGGGTCTATCGCACGCCCGGGGTGCCGCCGGTTCTTGGCAATGCCAAGGCCCGCAAAGGATCCGTAATAGGCCTGGCACGGTTCCCGGGAGTTGGAGGCATCCTTGACGGCCACTGCCGCGGCCGCGCTGATGGCCTCGATGATGTCCGGGTCGCAGTCCCCCAAACCGCCACGCATGGCACACGGCCCCGAGTGGGTGTGGGTGGCGCTGATCACGGCATGCCCTTCGCGGAAGGGGATACGGTCCGCTATGGTCCGGCAGGTGGGTCCGTCGAGGCCGCACACATCCACCGTCACCCAGCAGAAGTCGTCGATAACAAGTGCCCGCACGGTCAGGGGGTCATGGACGCCGGTGCTCGGCTCCACGCGTGCGGCGAATCCGGACATCATGGTGCCGGGCGGGACGGAAACCTCCACGGAGGCGGCGCCCACCTGCAGGCAGCTGCTGCCACTGTGTTCCGTTGTGATGGATGCGTCGTTCATGGGCCGATCTCCTCCCGCCTTGGCGAGGACCTGATGACCTCCAGCACCGTTCCGGAATCCGAGACGAGGACCATGTCCGCAGGCGCGCCGGGCTGCAGCGTTCCCAGCCCTGGACGGGCTCCCGGCAGTGTCCGTGCCGGGTTTTCCGTGACGAGTTTGAGCGCCTGCCCCAAACCCAGGCTCGTTGACCTGACTACGTTGCGCAGGCCGTCGGGAAGGCTGGCCGCGGCGCCGGCCAGAAGCTCGCTGCCCACATGTGAGAGCCGGCCGTGTTCATCAAGATCAACGCTTCCACCCACAGGAGTCGCGTAGCGCCCCGGTGGCTTCCCGGCAACCGCCGTCATGTCCGAAACGAGAAATGCCCCGCGGGTTCCTTTGGCGCGCAGCATGACCTCCAGTGTTTCGGACGGCAAGTGGTGGCCGTCAGCTATCAGGCCGCAGGTTACGCGGTCGTCGGCCAGTTGGGTCCAGATGGCGTTGGGATGGCGCGGAATCATCGGGGCAATACCGTTGCCCAAGTGGGTTGACAGTGTTGCCCCGGCGTCGATGGCCCCGAGGACCTGGGCCGCAGTTGCATGGGTGTGGCCGATGGAAATCCGGACGCCCATGGCACAGATCTCCCGGATTCCCCTCGGCGCGTCAGCCCAATGCGGCGATACTGTCACCACGCCGATCCTGGTGATGGCGCCCCACCGCCGCACCTCCTCGGGATCAATGGCCCGGACCTGGCTGGCGTCGTGCACTCCGCGCGCCCCGTCCTGGTCCGAAATGAAGGGCCCTTCAACGTGGACGCTGGGAATGGCATCCCGCACCCGTGCATCCGCGTTCCGGGCCTTCTCCACACACCTGAGTGCGTGGCTGATCGCGTCTTCACTGGCGGTGATGACGGTGGGCACCCATGTGGTCACGCCGATCCGCGCCAGTTCCTCGGTGATTCGCTCGATCACCATGCTGTCGGTGTCGGGCCCGTTGACGTCAAGTCCCAGGTAACCGTTGACCTGCGCGTCGACGAATCCGGGGGACAGCACGGGCAAGTCCGAGGCGTTGGGATCGTGCCTGCGTTCAACGGAGACGATGTATCCGTCGTCGTACCGGACAGTGAGGACGTCCCCGCGGGCCGCGTCGCGGCCCCTGGCGGTCTGCACTGTCACAGGGAATGCACCCGGCCCTTGAACCTGTCCAGGACCTTTCGGTTGGCTTCGTCGCCGCCAGGGGCGTTACCCGACCGCCAGACAGGCGGCTCGATGTTGCGCTCCGTCAGTTCCTTGATGGTGCACTGCACCAGCCAGTTGAGGGTGTAGGCGTTGGCGAAGGTCGAAACGGCCCCGACTTTCTCGGTGACGCCCGGCAGCTCGACGACGGCGTCTCCGATCGGCACTTTCGTGTCAATGTGAAGGTCGACGACGTCATGCAGGTTGGATCCCGACGGGTGCCGTGCGGGGTGGCCGGCTGCCGTGCCGTCGGCATGCCCCCGTGAGGAGACGCCAATGGTCCGCACGCCCAGCGCACCCGCCGCCAGGGCAGCGTCGATGAGTGCGGTGTTGATTCCGTAAGCGTTCACAAGGATCAACACGTCCCCGGGCGTCAGTCCCGCGTTTTCGATCACGATGCGGCCGTAGCCGGGCGTCCGTTCCATGGCCATGGAGCGCAGCGCCCCGCCGGATAGCATGGTCCCCTCATCGAGGATCGCCGAGACGTGCATCAGGCCGCCGGCGCGGAAGAACACTTCCTGGCTGGCGAGGTTGGAATGGCCGCCCGGCCCGTAAATATGGATGAGCCGGTCGGCAGCTATCTGGTCGGCAAGGAGCGAAGCCGCCTTCGAGATGGAGGCCTGCTCTTCGCCGTGAATCCGTTCCAGAAGGGCCGTGATCCGTGCCAGGTAAGTGGCGCCCAGGTCCGCCGCGTCAGTCATCGCGGGTCGGACTCATCGTCGAGGTACAGGGACGCATTGGGGTGGGTTCGAAGAATCGTGCCGGGGTGCGTTCCTGAAACGGCCCTGGTGAGGGTGTCTTCAACCGCCTGTTTCTTTGCACTGCCCGGAACGGAGGCAACGATCGCCGCCGCGTTGAGCAGACGCGGAATGGTCACGGTCACGGCGTGGGTGGGCACGTCCTCCAGCCGCTCGAAGTGGCCCTCGTCAACCTGCTGCTGCCGTGAGACGTCATCCAGATGAATCACGCGGGCAGCCTTCTGGTCATTGAAATCAGCGGGCGGATCATTGAAGGCCAGGTGCCCGTTGACGCCGAGGCCGCACAGCACGAGGTCGAAGGGAGCTGACCCCATGACGCGGGCGTAATCCTCCGCCCCCTGGGAAGCATCGCCGGCCGTGTTGATGCGGTGGAAGTCCTTGGGCGTGACTGAATCGAAAACCAGCCGTTGCAGCCAGTTTCCGAAGCCCTGCGGGGCATCAGGACGGAGCCCAACGTAGTCGTCCATATGGAAGCACTCCACACGGGACCAGTCGACGTCTGTGGCGGCAATAAGCGTTTTCAGGGTGTCTTCCTGGCTGGGCGCCGCAGCGAACATGACCCTGGCCGTGCCGTTGGCCCTGATTGCGTCCGCAATGACCCGGGCAGCATGCTCCCCGGCTGCCTTGCCGAGTTCGTTCTTGCCTGGGTAGGCGCGGACGGCGAGCGTCCCGTATTGAGCTGCGCTCACGGTGAGGTCACTGTGCTGCATGTAAATCATCCTTTTCGAGCCGATTGAGAAATACCAAAGTCCGTGCGATGTGGAACGGATCCTTGACCGGGAGGGCAACCACCATGTCCAGCGGCGCTCCCTGCCTGTCCCGGATCTGCGTCCATTCCTGTCCGCCCGGATGTGGAAAGGTTGCAAGCGTGTAGTCGGTGACCTTTGCATTCCACTCTTCGAAGCCGCAGCCGCCGTAGTGGCGGGCAAGAAGTTTGGTGGCGTACATGGCTTCCGCATGCACCCACCACAGCTTGGTGCTCCAGGTTGACTGAACAAGCTCCTCATAGGGGTCACCGCCAAAGAGTGTCCCGGCTGGTACTCCGCCGTCCTTGTCAACGTAGCGGAGGAGCCCTCCGTGCTCTTCATCCCAGCCAAGCTCCAGCGCGCGCAGGGCAAGTCCTGGCAGCCAGTCGGGGAGGGCTGCCGCGGAATCCCCCATGGCCTCCTGGCTGTGGATCAGCATCCACAAAAGTTCCAGGAGGTGCCCGGGCGTCCTGTGCCTGGCCAGGAGTGATTCTTCGTCCTGAACCGAGTCCGGCCTGAACTCCCACCACTGCTTTTCCTGCAACATTGGCGCCTGTCCCGGCCCGCCAAACAGTTGGCCGAGCGCAAAAGCCACGGCGTTCCGCGCCGCTTCCGAGCCCGTTGACTTATACAGCTCGGACCCGGCGTGAAGCAGTGTCATGGGACCTGCGAGGTCGCAGAAGCCCGGCCGGACCGGATAGGGGGCAGTCAAAGCAGTCCGTGACCGTATCCTCGCCAGGGAGCTGGCCAGGACTTCGTCAGCGGTGGCCGACGCCGCTGACCGGGCCGGCTCCGGATATGCCGGGTCCGTTGCTGCCCCTGCAAGGCCGAGGACCGCGAACAGGTCGGCAAACACGCTGGTGGCGAGTTCACCGTTCGGGCCCGAGGGCAGAGGACCTCCGGCCTGGTCTGTCCGGAAGGCGGTGAGTCCGCCCTCCAGCACGGAGTGGGTCCGGACGAACTCGGCCGTCTGGAGTGCCCGCCTGGACCATTTGTCGCCGTCGACCGTCAGCAACCCGGAGCGCGCATCGGCGGCAATTTCGGCACACAGCCACGCCCAGCGTCCCTGCGACCAGGTGTATTTATCACTCGACTCCAGGACGCCGTCGTTGGAAAAACAGGTCAGGACGCCGCCATGAAGGTCATCCGCGCCGTTGCTGTCCCACCACGGAAGGATTATGTCCTGGAGGTGGGCGCCGGGAGAGAAACCGGATCCTGTCAGGTCCTGCACGGAAGGGGTATGACCGGACTTCACACCGGTCATGCCCGCACGCCCGCGGCGATGGCGTTCTCTTCGACCTCGTCGGGAACATCGACATTCAGGGAATCGACCAAGGCGTCTGACTCCTCGTTGCGCCAGGGCCGGATGACCCCCATGAGGCAGTAGACCGCGATGGAGGCGAGGATCGGGGCGGCGACCGAGACCGCCTGGGCAAGATCGCCCAGCGCTGCCACCTGCGCTGTGAGCACGTACTTGTTCACGGCGAACACGATCAGGCCGGCGGCCCAGGAGAACAGCGCTGCTGAGGGACCGCAGCGCTTGAACGGAGCAAGCATGCCCAGCAGCATGGGAATGGCGATCGGGCCGACAAGGGCGCCGAACCACAGGATCAGGAGGCCCAGGACTCCGCCGAAGGAATCCGCGGACAGTGCGATGAGCATCGAAAGTCCGATGAACAGGAATACGGACAGCCTGCCTGCCGCCAGCTCGGTCTTGGAGGTCAACGGCTTCTTGGACCGCCGCAGGGCCGGAATGATGTCACGCGTGATCACTGACGAAATTGCATTGGCGTCCGAGGAGGTCATGGCCATCGTGTGCGAGAACATACCGGCAAGGACCAGCCCCACCAGGCCTGCGGGCAGCAGCATTTCGGTCAGCAGCGCGTAGGACTGCTCCGGCTTGGCCAGGTTGGGCAGAAGCAGCGGCGCTGCCCACATCGGGAAGAACAGAACCAGGGGCCACACCAGGTACAGGCCGCCGGAGAGAAGGATCGATTTCTTGGCCGAAGATCCGGTGGGTGCGGCAATGAAGCGCTGGGCGAGGTTCCAGGTGCCGCCGTTGTAGGAAACGGTGCTGATGACGATGTAGGCGAGGAAGAACGCGATGGTCAGGTTTCCGCCGAAGGGAGCGGAGTGGGATGGCGGCAGCTGCTCCCAGATGCCGAAGATTGAGGAGAACCCGCCAAGCTTCGCCATGGCCGCAATCAGCAGGGCGATTGCTGCAACGAACTGGATGACAAACTGCCCGAAGTCGGTCAGCGCATCTGCCCAAAGGCCGCCGATGGTTGAGTACACCATGGTCACGCCGCCGACGAGGATGATGCCGACAGACAGCGGGACTCCGGCGAAGGATTCGAGCAGGATGGCGCTGGCTGCCCATTTGGCGGCAACGTCAAAAATCTTCAGCGCGGTTCCCGACCATGCAAGAACCTGCTGGGCCGGAAGGTTGTAGCGGGTGGTGAGGTACTCCAGCGGGGAGATGATGCCCAGGCGCTGGCGCAGCCGCGGCCAGCGCGGTGCGAACAGGAACGACCCGACGACGCACGCGATAGTGATGCTTATTGCCCACCAGACGTAAACGGCAAATCCAGTTGTGTAGGCCAGTGCGGCATAACCGACGAACACGGCCGCCGAATAGCCGGACATGTGGTGCGAAATTCCCGCGAGCCACCACGGCATCTTGCCGCCGGCAGTAAAGAAGTCGGCAGCGTTATGAACCCTGCGCTTCGACCACCATCCGATCCCCACCATCACGAGGAAGTATCCCGACAAAACGATCCAGTCCAAAGCGTGCATGTTTCTCCTAGCAGAGATGGAAGTGATGGAGACCACACTCGCATGCAAACGTTTGCACGACAAGGCCTGTGGCCAAAGCAATTTTCTAGTACCAACTCGGCGAACCCGCAGGGGGGAACTGCATGCATCATGCAAGCGATTGCACGCCGTTGGATAGAGTTGGCGGCCGAGGGAAGGAACCGCGTGCGCCTGGGGTTGCCGGCACCGGATTAGGCCAGGGTGAGGCCGGCCTTCTTCGCGTCGCGGAAGCTTGCGTCGATGTGCACCACGTCGCGGCCTGCGCGCTGCAGCAGGCTCGCCGCCACTGCCGCGCGGTACCCGGAACCGCAGTGCACCCACAGCCGCCCGGGGGGCACCTCGTCCATGCGGCGCAGCAGTTCATGGACCGGGATGTTCGTTGCCTCCCGGATATGGGCCCGTTCGAACTCATCTGTGCGGCGGACATCAAGGATGCACTCGTCCTTGGGCTTCTGCAGCACTTCCTGCCAGCCAGCACTGGCGTAGGAAGACGTGGGTGCCGCGGGCGCGAGTTCCGCGGGCCCGCTGCCGATTGCGGCGTCGGGGTTGTCGATCCCGATGCGGGAAAGATCCCGAATGGCATTCTCAATGTCCTGGCGTTCACCCACGAGGGTCAGCTGTTCGTCCCAGGGCAGGACCCAGCCAAGGAATGCGGTGAACTTGGTGCCATCGCCGTATTCGAAGCTGACGCTGCCGCTGAGGTGGCTTCTGGCGAAGGCAATGCGGTTCCTCAAGTCCACTACCCACTCTCCCCGCTGCAGCCGGGACGCCAGCTCATCCTGGTCCAGGGAGTCCGGCAGTTCCAGGGCCGGCGCCGTGGGGCCTGCCAGGTTGATCGGAGCCATATGGGCGTAATAGGAGGGGTATGCCGTGAGGTTGTGGATGAGCTCCTGGACGAAGTGGTCCTCGTCCGGATCCGTCAGTGCATGGTTTTCCTTCAGCTGCTCGCCGATGGTGGAGGATTCGGCCACGCTGGCCGGGCGTGAGGAACAGAAGGAGCCGAAGCCATGGGTGGGGTAGAGCCGGGCGTCCCTGCCGGCCTCGTCCACCAGGCGCCGCACCGAGGCGTATTGGTGGTGGGCGAGCGGCACGGTGTCATCGTCGCTGACCAGGTCGGTGCGCCCCACGGAGCCGTAGAGCAGGCTCCCTCCGGAGAACACGGCCTGGCGCTCGCCGTCCGTGACGATGTAGGAGAGGTGGCGGTGGGTGTGCCCGGGCGTGGCCACCGCCTTGAGGACCATCCTTCCCACCTGCACCGTGTCTCCGTCCGAGATCGGCTGGCGGGCGTACGGGACGTTGTCCGCGGCGTTGATCAGGTAGGCGGCGTTGTGTTCCTTGGCGAGCTGCAGTCCGCCCGTGACGTAGTCGTTGTGGATGTGCGTCTCGGCAACGTGCGTGATCCTCACCCCGGCGTCCGCCACGGCCTTTTCCACCCGGTCGGTGTCCCGCTGGGGATCGATGACGATGCCCACCTCGCCGTCGTGGACCAGGTAGGTGCGGTCGCCAAGCTGGGGCGTTTCGATGGTGACGACTTCCATGCCGGGTTCCTCCTTGGATGGGTATCAGCCTGATCGCCACGTTACCCCCGGCAATGCGGGGCTGGTAGCCCTGCGGGCACCCCTCAGGCGGGGGGACGGACGACGGCGGGAGGTCCCGCCGTCGTCCGTCCCAACTGGAGGTAACATCGTCAGCAGGCCAGCCGTGGAGGCGGTCACCGGGTTGCCGGCTCTGGCCCGGAAAGTTGGGAAGGGGAGCATTGCGCGCAACGGTCAAGGATGTCGCCCGCCGCGCCGGGGTTTCGCCCAAGACTGTCTCGAACGTGATGAACGGCATCGTTCCGGTGAGCGGGGCCACCCGGTCCAAGGTGGAGCAGGCCATCCTCGAACTGGATTACGTGCCCAATCTCTCCGCCCGGGGGCTGCGGAACGGGAGGTCCGGGGTGATTGCCCTGGCCTTGCCTGACCTGGGCACGCCGTACTCGGCAGAAATTGCCCACAATATCGTTGAAGTGGCGCATGAGCAGGGCTGGATCGTGCAGATCGAGGAGACCGGCTCGGATCCCCAGCGCGAACACGAACTCATGGTGCGCGCCCGCTCCAACCTGATAGACGGGCTGATCCTGAACCCCGTGGTGCTGGACGAGAGTGCCGTGCAGGTGGGCGTTGCCCTGCCGCCCGTGGTCCTGCTCGGTGAGGTCGCACAAAAGCTCGCCGACCGCGTGTACGTGGACAGCGTCGGCGCCGCGCGGGACATGACCCTGGCCCTGGCCGCGTCCGGGCGACGCCGGATCGCTGTCCTGGGAACCACCGAGGGCAGGGGATCCGCCGCGGCGATCCAGAGGACGCAAGGTTATGAAGAGGCCTTGGGGATCCTGGGCATTGACCGGGACGAGTCGCTGCTGATCCCCTGCGAAAGATGGACGCCGCAGACTGCCGCCGATGCGCTCACGGCCTACCTGGACTCGCGTCCGCTCCCGGAGGCGTTGTTCTGCTTTACGGATTCCATGGCCATCGGAGCCCTGAGCGTGCTCTGGAAGAGGGGCCTGCGCATACCGGACGACATTGCTGTGGCGGGGTTCGACGATATTGCCGACGGCCGCTACGCCGTGCCGTCGCTGACCACTGTCTCCTTCGACAAGCGCGCTATTGCCAGCGAAGCCCTGCGCCTCCTGACGGAGCGGATGGCGGACCGCGGCCAGGAACAGCGCGTGGTTTCCATCGACTACAGCATCGTGGAGAGGGACAGCAGCCGCGGCTGAAGCGAGAGCGTACGCCCACCTTGTTTGCGCTAACAATTTTCTCTTGCGGTCTTCCATTACATCGATGTAACGTGAGACCTGCGTCACCCCCTGCAGGCGTTTGGCCCGGGTATGGAGCGCACCGGTAACGGAGTTTCGAATAAGAAGCAGTGACCTTTCAGCGGACCCATCCAAAGGAGTGATTGGTGAAGCAGTTTGAATTCTTGCCAGGGAAGCAGTTGTCCCGGCGGCAGTTACTGACAGGAACGGCCGCCTTGGGCAGTGTCCTGGCAGCAGGCGCACTGACGGGCTGCGGCGGAAACGCCCAGGCTTCCGGCGTGCGGGACATCGGGTTCTGGCATTTGCTGTCCGGTGGCGACGGCATCAAGATGCAGGCGATGATCAACGGCGCCAACCAGGCCAACCCGGCGTTCAAGGTGCATCCCACCGTGCTGGCGTGGGGGCCGCCGTACTACACCAAACTGGCCATGGCCTCGGCAGGCGGACGTCCGCCGGAGCTGGCGATCATGCATGCCAGCCGGGTGCCGGGCTACGCCCCCGGCGGCCTGATCGACCCCTGGGACCTCTCGCTGCTGGCAGAGAACGGCGTGACGGAGGCAAACTTCGCCCCGCGGATCTGGGAGAAGAGCCGGCAGAACGGCAAGGTGTTCTCCATCGCCCTGGATTCACACCCGTTCGTCATGTTCTACAACACGGACATCGCCCGCAAGGCCGGAGTCCTGGCCGGCAACGGGCAACTGCAGGAAGTGGCTTCCCCGCAGGAGTTCGTGGCGGTGGCCAAGGAAATGCAGAAGGTCACCCAGGCCCATGGATTGTCCTTTGGCTACCTGGGCAGTGGTTCCCAGATGTGGCGGCTTTTCTACACGCTCTACAAGCAGCACGGCGCGGACATCATCCTGACGCCGGGCCAGCCGATGAAGGTTGACCGGGAGGCAGCCATTGAGTCGCTGGAATTCATGGCATCGCTTTTTGATGACACCATCGCGGCCAAGAGCGGCGACATCAGCACGGGCATCGCGGAGTTCGCCCGCGGCGGCTCGGGCATGCTGTTCAGCGGCGTCTGGGAGCTGCCGACGCTCAAGAAGGCAGGCCTGCCGGTGGACGCGGCCACCATCCCCACGCTCTATGGCACCCCGGCGGCCTACGCAGACTCGCATTCCTTCGTCCTTCCGCGGCAGCTGAACGTGGACGAGTCGAAGCGCCGCGATGTCTACAAGTTCGTCAGCGATGTCCTCAAGGGATCCCTGTCCTGGGCAGAAGCGGGCCACATCCCCGCGTACCAGCCGGTGGTCCAGTCCCAGGCCTACAAGGACCTCACGCCGCAGGCGCATTATGCCAACGCAGCCGACGTCATCGCCTACGATCCCGAGTCCTGGTTCAGCGGCTCGGGCTCCGACTGGCAGACCTACTTCGCGGAGACCGTACAGAACGTCCTCCTTGGCCGCGACAAGGCAGCCGCAGGTTGGGACGCCTTCGAAGAGCGCACCAACCACCTTCTTTCCCGGCCCAACCCGGTCTAACCCCACCGAGCGACAAAGGAGTCCTACATGAGTTCTTCACTAGCAGCCCGGCGGAGCCCCGGGAGCCTCACCAGGAGCAACCTCAGCGGCTGGGGGTTCGCCGCGCCCTTCCTGGTTTTCTTCCTCGTTTTCCTTGTGTGGCCCC
The DNA here is from genome assembly GCF_031844545.1 of Arthrobacter sp. AB6. Classification (NCBI taxonomy): domain Bacteria; kingdom Bacillati; phylum Actinomycetota; class Actinomycetes; order Micrococcales; family Micrococcaceae; genus Arthrobacter; species Arthrobacter sp. AB6. Next base: position 19,835 of record NZ_JAUZVL010000003.1, on the reverse strand, counting down.
TTCTGTACGGCGTCTACATGAGCCTCACCGGCAAGTCCCTGACCGGAGCCAATGACAGCCTGATCGGCTTTGCGAACTACGCCGAAGCCCTGGCCGATGCCGGGATGTGGCGCTCACTCGGCAACACCCTCTATTTCACGGTGATCAGCACGGTCCCGCTGGTGCTGGTGGCCCTGGTGATGGCGGCACTGCTGAACGTCGGCCTGCCGGCCCAATGGCTGTGGCGGCTCTCCTACTTTGCTCCCTACCTGCTGGCGTCCACCGTGGTCTCGCTGTTCTTCACGTGGATGTACAACCCGCAGCTTGGCCTCATCAACGATTCCCTGTCCAAGATCGGAATCCCCAAGGTCGCCTGGCTCAACGATCCCAACGTGGCCATGTGGGCGATCGTCATTGCCACGCTCTGGTGGACGGTGGGGTTCAACTTCCTGCTCTACCTGGCCGCGATGCAAAACATCCCGCACCAGCACTATGAGGCGGCATCCCTCGACGGGGCCGGGGCCTGGCGCCAGTTCTTCTCCATCACCCTGCCGCAGCTGACCCCCACCACCGTGATGATCGTCCTCCTCCAGATCCTCGCCTCGCTCAAGATCTTCGACCAGGTGTACCAGATGACCGCCGGCGGTCCCGGAGGATCAACCCGGCCGGTGGTGCAGTACATCTTTGAAACCGGGTTCACCGGCTACCGGCTGGGCTATTCCGCAGCCATCTCCTACATCTTCTTCGGACTGATAGTGCTCGTCTCGGTCATGCAGTTCGTCATCACCCGCCGCAGGAGTGCATAACCATGGCAATTCAGACCCTCGACCGCGCCGAGCCAGGCATCAGCACCAGCCAGGAACTCCGCCAGCCCCGCAAGAAGATGACCGCCGGCAAGATAGCCGCCGTCGTGGTCGCCGCACTGATCGCAGTCCTCTGGCTGGTCCCCTTCGCCTGGGCAACCGCCACCGCCTTCAAGACCGAGACGGATGCCGCAGCTCCGAAGATCACGTGGGTGCCGCCGTCGGGCTTTACTCCCGAAGCGTTCGTGAAGGTGTTCCAGGACGGCAACATCCCGCTCTGGACGTGGAACTCGCTGTACACCTCGGCGGCCATCACGGCCATCACCCTGGTGATTTCGGCGCTGGTGGCCTATGCCCTGTCCCGGATCGACTTCAAGGGCAAGAAGGTGCTGATGACGGTGATCATCGCCTCCATCATCGTCCCTCCGCCGGTCCTGATCATCCCGCTTTTCTACCAAATGCTCGCCCTGCACATGATCGACACCTCCTGGGCCATCATCCTGCCGCAGGTCATCCACCCGGCCATGGTGTTCGTGCTCAAGAAGTTCTTCGACCAGATTCCCCGCGAACTTGAGGAAGCCGCGGTGATGGACGGCGCCAGCCGCATGCGGATCTTCACCCAGATCGTCCTGCCGCTGTCCCGGCCCATCCTGGCCGCCGTCGCCATCTTCGTGTTCATCGGCGCGTGGAACAACTTCCTGTGGCCCTTCATTGCCACCAACGACGGCGCGCTCCTCACCCTGCCGGTGGGGCTGCAGACCATCAAGAGCGCCTACGGCATCCAGTACGCGCAGAACATGGCGTCCGCCCTGCTCGCTGCGCTCCCGCTGATCCTCGTCTTCCTCTTCTTCCAGCGCCAGATCATCAAGGGCGTTGCGACGACGGGCCTCGCCGGGACCTGATCCGGCACTTTTCCGCCCACCAAGCCAACGCTACGAAACAGACCTGAAAAACGACCAAGGAGTGCTGTACATGTCCCGCGCACGGATCACCCTCGACCGCGACTTCACCATCGGCGAAGTTCCCCGCCGCCTTTTTGGCTCCTTTGTGGAGCACATGGGCCGCTGCGTCTACACCGGCATCTACGAGCCGGGCCACCCTGAAGCCGATGACAAGGGCTTCCGCCGCGACGTCCTCAAGCTCGTCAAGGAACTCGGTGCCACCGTCATCCGGTATCCCGGCGGCAACTTTGTCTCCGGCTACAACTGGGAGGACGGCATCGGCCCGCGCGAGGACCGTCCCCGCAGGCTGGACGGCGCCTGGCACACCGTGGAGACCAACGCGTTCGGCCTGCACGAATTTGTTGACTGGTCCCGCCAGGCCGGCACGGAAATCATGGAAGCCATCAACCTGGGCACCAGGGGAGTGGATGCGGCCCGCGAGATCGTGGAATACGCCAACCACCCCGGCGGCAGCTACTGGTCCGACCTCCGCGCTAAGAACGGCCACAAGGATCCGTTCAACATCAAGCTCTGGTGCCTGGGCAACGAGATGGACGGGCCGTGGCAGATCGGCCACAAGACCGCCGAGGAATACGGCCGCCTGGCGCAGGAAGCCGCCAAGGCCATGCGCTTCGTGGACCCGGACATCGAACTGGTGGCCTGCGGAAGTTCCAACTCGGGCATGCCCACCTTCGGCGCCTGGGAACAGACTGTCCTGACGCACGCCTACGAGGAGGTGGACTACGTCTCCCTCCACGCCTACTACCAGGAGCACGACGGCGATGCCGGCAGCTTCCTGGCCAGCGCAGTGGACACGGACTACTTCATCGAATCAGTCATCGCGACTGCCGACGCCGTCCGGGCGAAGGGAAAGCACAAGAAGCACATCAACCTTTCCTTCGACGAGTGGAACGTCTGGTACCAGCGCGGCCGGGACACCGATGACCAGCTGCGCAACGTCGCCAAGGCCGGCTGGCGCGAGCACCCCCGGCTCATCGAGGACAAGTACAACGTGACGGATGCCGTGGTGGTGGGAACCCTGCTGAACTCGCTGCTCCGCCACGGCGACCGCGTCAAGATCGCCAACCAGGCGCAGCTGGTCAACGTCATCGCCCCGATCCTCAGCGAGGAAAACGGCCCGGCCTGGCGCCAGACGATCTTCCACCCGTTCGCCCGGATGGCAGAGCTGGCGCAGGGACAGATCCTGCGCCTGTCCGTTGACTCGGACAAGTACGAGAACGCGCGCTTCGGCGGCACCGACCTCGTGGACGTCAGCGCGACGTGGAACGAGGAGACGGGCCGCGTTGCGCTCTTCCTGGCTAACCGCGGCCTTGAGGAAGCGGCGGACATCGACGTCTCACTGCGCGGGTTTGACGCCCGCCAGGTGGTCCGCGCGGAGGTCCTGGAAATTCCGGACGGCGGGAACCGCTTCACCGCCAACAGCCAGGACCGCCCGGACCAGGTGGGGCTGAAGCCGCTGGAAGGCGCGAAGGCGAGCGGGTCCGAGCTCCGGGCAACGCTTCCGGCGCTGTCCTGGGCCGTGATTGAGCTGGACGTCGCCAAGAACTGACGCGTCCACCGTCGCCTTGGGGAGCGGCATCAAAAGAAGCGGACGACGGCGGGAACCTCCCGCCGTCGTCCGCTTCCGGCCGCCTACCGCACCTGGGCTGCAGACTCCTGGAGGGCCCGCTGGTGGTGCAGGTACTCGAACAGCTGCCGCAGCCCGAAGGACCATTCCGGCAATTCCTCGGCGCGGCCCACCTGGTTGACCAGCGCACCGAGGTGCCGGCTGCGGATGGTGACGGTGTCGCCCATCTTGTGCGTGAAGCCCTGCCCCGGCTGGTTGCGGTCCTGGGTGGGGGCGAACAGCGTGCCGGTGAACAACGCGAAGCCGTCCGGGTACTGGTGGTGGCGCCCCCGGGTCGCGGCCACCAGTTCTTCGAACGGCCGGCTGATCCGGGCCACCGAGTTGCGGCCCTCAAGGCAGTAGCCGTCCTCGCCGTCGACCCGCAGCAGGATCTCCTCCTCGCGGAGCGTGTCCAGGGTGAAGCCGCCGTCGAACAGCCGGATGAAGGGGCCCAGCGCGCAGGAGGCGTTGTTGTCCTTCGCCTTGCCCAGGAGCAGGGCGCTGCGGCCCTCCACGTCCCGAAGGTTGACGTCGTTACCGAGCGTGGCGCCCACAACGGAACCCGCGGAGGTGGCGATCAGCACCAGCTCCGGCTCGGGGTTGTTCCAATGGGAAAACGACGGGATCCCCACCTGCGCGCCGAGGCCCACGGACGCAAGCACCGGGGCCTTGGTGAACACCTCGGGGTCCGGCCCGATGCCCACTTCCAGGTACTGCGACCACAGCCCTTCCGCGATGAGCACCTTCTTGGCCTCGGCAGCTTCAGCCGAGCCGGGCCGGACCGCGGCGATGCTGCCGCCCAGTGCCCTGGCCACCAGCTCCCGGGTCTGCCTGGCGCGGCTGGCGTCGCCGCCGCAGCGCTCCTCAATCACCCGCTCAATCATGCTGTCCACGAACGTCACGCCGCAGGCCTTGACGACCTGGAGGTCCACCGGGGCCAGGAGATGCGGGCGGGTTGTATCGCGGGCCAGGGACGCCTCGATGATCTCCGAGGCCGACCATCGGGGCACGGTCATGGCGTCCCGGACATCCGCCACCAGGTCCGGACGTTCGAGGAGTTCGGAGACCGTTTCGGCCAGGGGCTGGAGGTCATAGACGTCCCCGCCCTGGACCACCACGACGCGCGGGCCGGACGCTTCGACGTCCCAGATCCGGCCGATCAGGAGCGCGGAAGCCGCGTCCTCCGGAAGGACCGACGACGTTCCAATGGGCCTGGGCACGTTCACTGGCCGCCACCCGCCGTCGCCGGCGCAGCTTCCGGCCGCTGCCACTCGCCGTCGATACGCTGCGGCACCCGCCAGGGATTGGCATCCTGCACCGGTTCCGGCAGCCGGTCCGCCGGGAAGGACTGGAAGGCCACGGGCCGGAGGAAACGCCGGATGGCGGCCGTCCCCACCGACGTGGTGTTGGACGAGGTCGCCGGGTAAGGCCCACCGTGGTGCTGCGCGTAGCTGACGGTGACGCCCGTGGGCCAGCCGTTCCACAGCACCCTGCCACTGATGTCGGTGAGCCGGGCGGCGAGGTCGGAGACGTCGTCGTCCGCTTCCGCCTGCAGGGTGGTGGTGAGCTGCCCCTCGAGGAGTCCGGCCAGTGCCGGGAGCTCGGACTCGTCCCCGTACTCCACAATGAGGCTCGCCGGCCCGAACATCTCCTGGTGCAGGATGGACGGATCCTTGCGCACCGCGGACGCAGAAGTGTGCAGCACGGTGGGGGACGGCGCCTCGGCAAAGTCGCCCTCCACCAGCACCTCCACGCCCTGCGTTCCACGGAGATCGCCGACGGCGCCCGCGTACCCCTCGTGCAGCCGCTCGCTGAGCAGCGGCGCGGCAGCGAAGCCTGCCAGCGCGTTTTTCAGCGCCGCACGGACGGCGTCGGTGTGCCCGCGGGGAATGAACAGCAGGCCCGGTTTGGTGCAGAACTGGCCCATGCCCAGGGTGAAGGAGCCCGCGTAGCCGGCGACGATCCCGTCGCGGCGTGCCGCCCACGCGTTCTCCGTCACGAAGACTGCGTTGATGCCGCCGAGCTCGCCGAAGAAGGGGATGGGCTCGGGACGCGCGGCGGCACGGTTGAAGAGGGCGCGGCCGCCAGCCGTCGAGCCGGTGAAGCCGATGGCCTTCGTCAGGGGGTGGTCCACGAGGGCCTCCGCGGCGGACCTTCCGGTCACCAGGGCAAAGAGGCCCGACGGCGCGCCGGCGGCGTCCAGTGCAGCCACCGCAACCTCCGCGGTGCGCAGGGCAAGCTGCCGGTGCCCGTCGTGGGCTTTGTGCACCACGGCGCAGCCGGCGGCAAGCGCCGAGGCGCTGTCGCCGCCCATCACGCTGAAGGCAAACGGGAAGTTGGAGGCGCCGAAGACGCCCACCACGCCCAGCGGCACGTTGTAGCGGCGCAGGTCGGGCCGCGGGCCCATGCCCCATTCCGGATCCTCGTGGTCGATGGTGGCATCGAAGTGCTCGCCGCGCCGGATCTCGTCCGCGAAGAGCCGGAGCTGGAAGGTGCTGCGCTTCAGTTCGCCGCGGAGACGCGCCTCGGCCAGGTGGGTTTCCTGTTCCCCGAGCGCCACCAGAGCGTTAGCGTCTGCATCCAGCGCTGCTGCCACCGCCTCCAGCCATGACGCCCGGGTGAAGGGATCCGCTGTCCGGGCCTTTGCGAAGGCGGCGTGGGCGGCCTCGACGACGGCGTCCAGCTCGTCCACGCTGGTGGTCATCGGACGCCTCCCGCCTGGGCGAGCCGGGCCCCGGTGACGGCGGCGCGGTTGCCCACCTCGGCCCAGCCGGCGCCGCCCGGGAATTCCCAGCGGGCCCGCGAGGCGCTGAGCATTTCGGCGCCGGTGCCGGGCAGCTGCGGGGCAGCGTAGCGGCCGTTGACGATCCGGACCGGCTCGGCGAAGTGCTCGTGCAGGTGGTCCACATACTCGATCATGCGCCCGTCCTGGCTGCCGGTGATTGCCGCATAGTCGAAGAAGGAGAAGTGCTGGACGAGCTCGCAGAGCCCCACGCCGCCGGCGTGCGGGCAGACCGGGACGCCGAACTTGGCGGCGAGCAGCAGGTTGGCGATGTTCTCGTTGACGCCGGCCACGCGGGTGGAGTCAAGCTGGAGGACATCGATGGAGCCTGCCTGCAGCAGCTGCTTGAACACGATGCGGCTGGCAACAGCCTCACCGGTGGCAACCCGGACCGGGGCCACGCCCTTGCGGATGTCCGCGTGGCCCAGGATGTCATCGGTGCTGGTGGGCTCTTCAATCCAGTACGGGTTGAATTCCGCCAGCTGGTTAACCCATTCGATGGCTTCGGAGACCTCCCAGCGCTGGTTGGCGTCGATGGCGATGGGAAGTTCACCCACGGCCTGCCGCGCCAGGGCCATGCGGCGGCGGTCATCGTTGATGTCCCCGCCCACTTTGAGCTTGATCATGGAGAAGCCGTCCGCTGCCGCCTGCTTGCTGAGCCGGACCAGCTTTTCGTCGCTGTAGCCCAGCCAACCGGGGGAGGTGGTGTAGGCAGGGTAGCCGTCCACTTTGAGTGCGGCGATCCGTGCCGCCTTCCCGTCCTCGCCGGCGCGCAGGATGTCCAGGGCCTGCTGGGGGTTGAGGGCATCCCGGATGTGGGTGAAGTCGACGACGTCGACGATTTCCTCCGCGGGCATTTCGCTGAGCAGGAGCCACAGCGGCTTGTTTTCGCGCCGGGCCCGGATGTCCCAGAGCGCACTGACCAGGGCGCCGGCCGCCATCTGGGTGACGCCCTTTTCCGGGCCGAGCCAGCGCAGCTGGGAATCGTGGATGAGTCGCTTGGAGGCGTTGCCAAGGTCGTAGATGAGCTCGTCGATGTCCCGGCCCACCAGGAGGGCTGCGTAGGAATCGATGGCGTGGGTGATGACCTCGTTGCCGCGGCCGCAGCTGAACACAAAACCGTGGCCTTCGTCGCCCGCGTCGGTGCGGATGACCACGTACGCGGCGGAGTAGTCGGGGTCGACGTTGACTGCGTCGGAGCCGTCGAGTTCCAGGGACGTCGGGAAGCGGACGTCCTGGGTACGGATGGAAGAAATGGAAGGCATGCTGGTCTTCTCTCTGCACTGGGAGGAGTTCGTGGGCTATTCCTATATGAAGTTTGATAATCATATAGGAAGTGTGAGGCAGGTCAAGTTTTCCGGCCTGGCTGTTGCGACAAAAAAGAAGCCCGGCGCATTGCCGGGCTTCCTTGCGATTGCTGGCCTGGGATCACACAATGCGGGTCCTGGGCGGCCCGCCTTCCTCAAGGGGCTCCAGTTCCACTGTTCCCTCGAATGCCTGCGCGAAGCGGGTGAAGGAATTCCTGATGTGCTGTGCCATTGCAGCTTCTGCTTCCTCCGGCCGGCAGGCCTGGATGGCCTCCCTGACGGCCGAATGCTCTGCCATGGTGCTGGCCCCGTCAACGTCGGCCGGGTAGAGGCGGAAGGTGTGCAGGTGGCAGTGCGTCTGGGCGAAGGCGTGCCGGACCACGGGGTTTCCGGCTGCGGCAAGGATGGTGTCGTGGAAGCGCGTGTCATGCGCAACGAGGTCCTGCCGCAGGTCGCCGCCGGCCTGGATGACGCCCTGGAATGTGGACAGTTCCTTTTCGAGGGTGCGGGCGGGGTTGGCGAGCCGGTCCACTGCTGCCGCGCGGGCGGCCCAGGGCTCCACCAGCAGCCGGAATTCAAACAGGGACCGCAGTTCATCCAGGCCCAGCAGGGGAGTGGTGCTGTAGCCGCGCCCCGGGGTATAGACCACCAGGTTGTCGCCTTCCAGCCGCTGGAGCACTTCCCGGACCGGTGTCTGGGATACACCCATGGTGCGGGAAACGGCGTCGATGTTGATTCGGGTGCCCGGTTCGATTTCCCCGTTGAGGATAGACGCGCGCATCGCGGAGTAGACGTCGGTGACGGCTGCTTTGATGCGGGAAGTCTCGGACGGTTGACGTGGTGGCACGCGTTTTACCTCTTTGCAGTGTGTTGCCGGAGTCGCTGTGGGAATCATAAGCCACCGGCCGGTTCCGGGAGCTCGGGCAAGTTTTTTGGACAGGGACTTGTCCTGGATCACTTTCTATATATGATTAACCACATTCCTATATGATCGTTCCCCCCAATAACCGCGCCCGGCCCTCTTTGCGCCGTGTCGCCCGAAGCCCATGTTTACGTCAAAGGAGACCGCATGACTGCTCTAGGCAGTAGGCTTGCCCCCAAAACTTCCCCCAAGGCTCCCCGCACCATGACCCGAAAACGCTGGATGATCATCTGGCTCGCCTTCATTGGCCTGAGCATCAATTACCTTGACCGCTCCAGCCTTAGTGTCGCGCTGCCGTTCATGGGCGAGGATTTCGAGCTCTCGGCAACCCAGCAGGGCCTGATCTTCGCGGCCTTCTTCTGGGCCTACGACTTCTGCCAGCTGGCTGCCGGCTGGTACGTCGACAAGGTGGGCCCGCGCAGGTCGTTCTCCCTTGCGGCCGTATGGTGGTCCATCTTCACCATGGTCACCGCCGCGGCTACGAACTTCTGGTCCCTTTTCGCCGCCCGGTTCCTGCTGGGCGTGGGCGAAAGCCCCGCCCCCAGCACGGCGGCCAAGGTGGTGGCCACCTGGTTCCCGGTCCGGGAGCGTGCGTTTGCCACGAGCATCTGGGATTCCGGATCCCGTGTGGGCGCGGTGATCGCCCTGCCGATCGTGACCCTGATTGTCGCCTTCACGTCATGGCACGCCGTATTCATCATCATCGGCTTTGCCGGCATCATCTGGGCCGCCGTCTGGTGGAAGGTGTACCGCAGCCCCGAAGAGCACCCGACGGCGGACGCCGCCGAGGTTGCCTACATCCAGGAAGGCGGTGCGCGCAGCGCCGCAAGCGATGACGAGGGTGCCGCGAAGCTTCCGTGGCGCTCGCTGTTCAAGTACCGGACCGTCCTGAGCATGATGTTCGGCTTCTTCTGCCTCAACAGCGCCATCTACTTCTTCATCACGTTCTTCCCGAGCTACCTGGTGAAGGAGCGCGGCTTCGACCTGCTCAAGCTGGGCTTCTTCGGCGCCATCCCCGGAATCTGCGCCGTGCTGTTCGGCTGGCTGGCGGGCTACGTTGCAGACCGCGCCGTCCAGCGCGGTGTCTCGGTGACCCGGGTCCGCAAGACCGCCATCGCTGGCGGCCTGACCGGCGGTTCGGTCATCATGTTCGCTGCGCTGGTACCGGAGGCCTGGATGGCGCTGGCCCTGCTGTCGGTGGCGTACTCCAGCCTGACGGTCGCAGCAACCGGCATCTGGTCGCTTCCGGCAGACGTCGCCCCCAGCTCACGCCACGTGGGCTCCATCGGCGGCCTCCAGAACTTCGCCTCCAACCTGGCCGGCATCTTCACCCCGATCCTGATCGGCGTCCTTGTGGACCAGACCGGCTCCTTCGTGGCGCCGCTTGCCGTCATCGGTGCCGTATCGCTGATCGGCGCCGCCAACTACCTGTTCGTGATGGGCAAGATCGAGCCCCTGAAGGTGGCTGAACCCGCAAAGGTCTAGCGGGAGGACCGCAAAACATAAGCGGACGACGGCGGGAGGTTCCCGCCGTCGTTCGCTTTGTTTTTTGCTCCACTAATCCTCCGGTCGGTGCAGATCCGGATCGGGCTGACTGATCAGCACCAGGCAAGGCTTATCGCAAAAAATGCGCAGGATTTCCCTAGGAATCCTAGTCTTGGACCAAATCCCGTTTTCGCATCCGGATCCGTGCTTACAGTTGTCTTACCAAAAAGCAGTCAGCCCGTGCCCGTGTGCAGCTTCCCTTTTCCTGGCAGCGGCTCAAGAAACCTCGGACCATCTGCTTCGCCCGGCCGGGAACGCGCAGGGAGATTGTCAACCAGCTCTGCTCTTCGTTCCCGTCCTCATGTGGCCGTCACGCGAAGAGCTCTGAACGGAATGCCACAGCATGAAAAAGCTTTCGCCGCAGGCCCTTCTAGCTATTTGCTCCGTTTTTGCTGTATCGGTGGCTCTATCCTTGACTCCGGCTGTGGCCCATGCCGATCCCGTAGCTGGCAATCCTTCCCCGGCGGCTCCCTCTTACTCGGCTCCGCTGCCGGAAGGTCAGAGCCGGTACATCGTTAAGTACGGCAATAATGTGAACGCGGAAGTAGAGTCCAGGTCTCTGGAACAAAACGGGATAGAAGTAAAAGCGACTCTTTCCCACGCAATGAAAGCTTCAGTAGTTGTAGCGACACCTGAGGAAATGGAGTCGCTTAAAAAATCCGCAGACGTAGCGTCCGTTGAACTCGACAGCCGTGCTTCGATTTCCAGTTCTACTTCCATCTGGGGGCTTGACCGGGTAGATCAACGATCTGGAAGAGACGGGCAGTACAGCTTCGATATTGAAGGCGCCGGGGTGAATGTCTACGTCGTTGACACCGGACTACTCCTCTCCCATTCAGAGTTTTCCGGCAGGGTCCCCATAAGCTGGAATGCAATCAATGACGGTAACGGGATTAATGACTGCAACGGTCACGGAACCCACGTCGCCGGCACCGCCGCGGGAACAACATATGGCGTTGCTAAGAAAGCGAACATCATTCCTGTCCGCACTCTTGAGTGCGACGGGAGCGGCTGGTCTTCAACGGTCATGGCCGGGATCGACTGGGCGATATCACATCATGTCGCCGGTCAACCGGCCGTGATGAATCTGAGTGTCGGCGGTTTTACTAATGCTTCATTTGACCAAGCCGTTCAAAGTGCCGTAAACGACGGGATAACAGTAGTAGCAGCCGCAGGCAACTCCGGTCAGGATGCCTGCATTACCTCCCCCGCTCGAGTTCCATCTGCCATTACCGTTGCTGCAACAAACATCAGCGATGCTCAAGCTTCATGGTCCAACTACGGTTCTTGCGTTGACATTCAGGCCCCCGGGGTGGCCGTCAGGTCTGCGTGGAATAGCTCTCCTACAGGTAACAACACTTTGGATGGCACCTCAATGGCCACTCCTCACGTTTCTGGTGCGGCTGCGATCCTACTTTCCCGTGATCGTTCGCTAGCTCCAGCAGATGTTCAGCAGACAATGATCAATAACGCTACGACGGGTGTCGTCAGCGCCAACAAGGGTGCAACTCCTAACAGGTTGCTGTTTGTACCCCGTCCCACTCCTGCTCTTCCCTCCTGCTCGAATCTGCAACTTGGTGATGCATGGGCCGGAGTAGGCACACATTGTGGGCTGCAAGGGACCGCAACTTCTGTTTTATCTACCGCTGAAGCCACTGTAAGTGCCAGCGAATCACCTGCCCCGGTCCAAGCCGCCAGCGAAGACTCTGCTTCTGGCTCCACTTTCGCTCCCGATGCGCCGGCCCCTGCTCGGGCCTATGCTCGCTCACTTCAGGCCGGATCCGCTTCCGCCCAACGCTCACCCGATGCCCGTATAGCGGACGAGGAAGTGCCGGCGGTAGAACCGGAAGTGATTCCACCTGCGGCCGTAACGGATGATTTTGCTAAGGACGCCGGGACTGCATCTTCAGAAGCACGCTTGTCAACAGCGCCTGCAGCCTCTGCTCCATCACCACTGAGTGCTTCCGCCCCAGTTCCTGTCGGCGGCACAGAAGCCACATCGGAGGGTAAAACTGACACTGAGGCGAACAACCTTGTTTGGGCAATCGCTGCCGGCTTACTGCTCTGTGGTTCGGCTTTTACATATGCAACCAGGAGATTTAGCCATTCAAGGCGGCTGGCAATGCAACCTCGCGGGGCTAACGCGGACTTTTGTCGATGACGCAGAACCTGTTGCCGTCGGGGTCGGCGAGGACCACGAAATCGGGGTCCTCCGGATACAGGTCCCAGTCGACGTACTGGGCGCCCAGTGAAACCAGACGTTCCAACTCGGCGTCCTGATCGTCCGCATACAGGTCCAGGTGAATGCGGGGGTGCTCCTGGACCGGCGTTTCGCTCAGCATGAGTGCAAGCTGCGCTCCGGGGCCTGATCCCGGCACCAGGATTACCCACGTTTCGTCCCCTGGCTCCTGCGGGACGTAGCCGAGGGCGGCGTGCCAGAAGGCGGTGGCGCGGGCCAGGTCGTTGACGCCGAGGACGGTGCTGCCGATGCTCAACATCCGCCCAGCCTAAACCCGATTCACGGAACCTGTCCTGCCCCGGAGCCGGAAGTCGAGGGCTGCCCCGCTAGACTCGCCTGCATGGGGAACAACAACGCACCTGAGGACCGCAAAATTCCGCCACCTGCCCGGGTCCTTGCCGCCGTCGTGCCCATTGCCGGCCTCGCGGCGGTAATGGCAGGCGGCCTCGTCGCATGGAGCAACGCGAACGCCAGCTTCGGCTGGTTCGCCTACGCGCCGCTGGGCAACCAGCTTTTCACCGGCAGCGGCATTGCCTTCGTCACCCAAGGAACACAACTGGGGCTGGCAATGGCCGTCGTCGGGCTGCTCGTCCTGGCATTCTGGGCTGGATATCGGATCGGCAAAAAGGCCGCGCGCTGAAGAAGCACACATTGGAACCGGCGCCTCGACGCGCTGGCAGAACTTCTGGACGAGGAGAAACCGTCATGACCGAGAACGCCATCCGGCTCGAACGCCGCTTCGCGCACCCCGCGGACTCTGTGTGGGCCGCCCTGACCACACCCGAGCTGCTGGCCAGGTGGTGGGCGCCGGGCGACATCGCGCCGGTCGCCGGCCACCGCTTCACCTTGGACATGGGCTCCTGGGGCCAGCAGCAGTGCGAAGTCCTCACCGTAAACCCCGGCAAATCCATCACATTCCTCTTCTCGGAGGGCGTCCTGGACACCACCATCACATGGCGGCTTGAGCCGGTGGACGGCGGCACGGTCCTCCACCACGAACACGCCGGTTTCCGCCTGGACACCCCCATGGGCAGGCAGGCCTTTGAGGGCATGGGCAGCGGCTGGCCCGGCCTGCTGGCGCAGATCGACGGAGTCCTCGCCGGCTTCTCCAGACGCTGAAGGAGGCGCACGACGGCGGGCGCGTCCCGCCGTCGTGCGTCCTCCTCGAAGGGGCACGGATTTTGCATCCCGCCCCGAAAACCTGTATGGTGTGAGCCGTGTCACCGACCAGTGGCACGTGCTTATGATCTGCGGCGGGAGAGTCCTGCCGGTACGTTCTGCAGGCGCCGTAGGAGCAAATCCTCCCCAGGAATCTCTCAGGCCCACGTACCGCCGCGGCAAGGCAACTCTGGAAAGCAGTCCGGGCAACCGGGCTCACCGACGGTGCAAGTGGCGCCCCGCTGAACGGCAGGGCAACGCAAAACTCTCAGGTCCAATACAGAGCGGGGAGGAACCCGAATCGAAGTGGCACCGTTTGCCACCTGAATTATGGAGTTCCTCTCATGACGGTTCACTCGTCCCCAACCACCTTCGCAGACCGCCATATCGGCGCGCGCCGCCAGTCCGACATCGACACCATGCTCAAGGCCGTCGGCTACGACACCCTTGACGGCCTGGCGGACAGCGCGGTTCCGGATTCCATCCGCCAGGACAAGCCGCTCACCCTTGAGGGCGCCCTCAGCGAAGTCCAGGTCCTCGCCGAGCTCCGCAAGCTGGCCGGCAAGAACAAGATGGCCGTGCAGATGATCGGCCAGGGCTACTACGACACCGTGACCCCGCCGGTGATCCGCCGCAACATCCTTGAAGCCCCCGCCTGGTACACCGCCTACACCCCGTACCAGCCCGAGATTTCGCAGGGCCGGCTCGAAGCGCTGCTGAACTTCCAGACCATGGTCCAGGACCTTACCGCGCTCCCGGTGGCCAACGCCTCCCTCCTCGACGAAGCAACCGCCGTCGCAGAGGCCGTGCTGCTGATGCGCCGCGCCAACAAGTCCAAGACTGCGAAGGACGGCAAGACCGTCCTGGACGCCGACCTCCTGCCGCAGACCATCGCCATTGTGCTGGGCCGCGCCGAGGCCCTCGGCTTCGAGGTGGAAATCGCCGACCTCACGAACGGCCTGCCCGAGGGCGACATCAACGGCGTCGTCCTCCAGCAGCCCGGCGTCTCCGGCCGCGTCTGGGACCAGTCCGCCGTCATCGCCGAAGCCAAGGACCGCGGCGCCCTGGTCACGGTCGCCGCCGACCTCCTGGCGCTCACCCTCATCACCCCGCCGGGCGAGCAGGGCGCCGACATCGCCGTCGGCTCCACCCAGCGCTTCGGCGTGCCGCTGTTCTTTGGGGGACCGCACGCCGCCTATATGGCTGTCCGCGACGGCATGGAACGCACCCTCCCCGGCCGCATCGTCGGCGTCTCCAAGGACAACGCCGGTGTCCCGGCCTACCGCCTTGCCCTGCAGACCCGCGAGCAGCACATCCGCCGCGAGAAGGCCACGTCCAACATCTGCACAGCCCAGGCGCTGCTGGCCATCGTCTCGTCCTTCTACGCCGTCTACCACGGCCCCGACGGCCTGAAGGCGATCGCCGAAACCGTCCACAACAACGCCCGCGCCCTAGCCGCCACGCTGAAGACCGCCGGCCGCGAACTGGTGTCCGACACCTTCTTCGACACCCTCACGGTCAGTGTTCCCGGCAAGTCCGCCAAGGTGATCACCGCCGCCGAAGCCCGCGGCATCAACCTGCGCCTCATCGACGCGGACACCGTTGGCGTGTCCGTTGATGAAACCACGACGCCGGAGGTCCTCGCCGCGGTTGCCGTCGCCTTTGGCGCCGGTCCGGTTGTGTCCGGTGAGGGCTTCGAGCTGCCCGAATCGGTGCTGCGCACCTCCAGCTACCTGCAGCACCCGGTGTTCAACACGCACCGTTCCGAGACCCAGCTGCTGCGCTACATCCGCCGCCTCTCCGACCGGGACTTGGCACTGGACCGCACCATGATCCCGCTGGGCTCCTGCACCATGAAGCTCAACGCCACCGCCGAGATGGAGGCCATTTCCTGGCCGGAGTTCGCGTCCATCCACCCGTTCGCCCCGGACTCCCAGACTGCCGGCTGGCGTGAACTGATTGCGGGCCTGGAAGCCGACCTTGCCGAAATCACGGGCTACGACCAGGTGTCCATCCAGCCCAACGCCGGCTCCCAGGGCGAACTCGCCGGCCTGCTGGCGATCCGCGGCTACCACCACTCCCGCGGGGACCAGCAGCGCAACGTCTGCCTCATTCCCGCCTCTGCGCACGGCACGAACGCCGCATCCGCCGTGCTCGCGGGCATGAAGGTTGTGGTGGTTGCCACCGCTGCAGACGGCACCATCGACCATGCCGACCTTGCGGCCAAGATCGAGGCCCACAAGGACGTCCTCTCCGCCATCATGATCACGTACCCGTCCACGCACGGCGTGTACGACTCCGATGTCCGCGAGGTGTGCGATGCGATCCACGCCGCCGGCGGCCAGGTGTACGTTGACGGCGCGAACCTTAACGCACTTGTCGGGCTCGCCCAGCCGGGCAAGTTCGGCGGCGACGTCTCGCACCTGAACCTGCACAAGACCTTCTGCATCCCGCACGGCGGCGGCGGACCCGGCGTCGGACCGGTTGCCGCCAAGGCCCACCTGGCACCGTTCATGCCGGGCGATGCGAACAACTCTGCCCATGAGGCCGGCCACGGCGTGGCAATTTCCGCTTCACGTTTCGGCTCCGCCGGTGTGCTCCCGATCTCCTGGGCCTACGTGAAGCTGATGGGCGGGCAGGGCCTGACCGAGGCCACCAAGTCCGCGCTCCTGGCTGCGAACTACGTCGCAGCCCGCCTGGACGAGCACTTCCCGGTGCTCTACACCGGCGAAAGCGGCCTGGTGGCGCACGAGTGCATCCTGGACCTGCGCGAACTGACCGCCCGCACGGGTGTCACGGCCGAGGACGTGGCCAAGCGGCTCATCGACTTCGGCTTCCACGCCCCCACGCTGTCCTTCCCGGTGGCGGGCACCCTGATGGTGGAGCCCACCGAGTCCGAGGACCTCGCGGAGATCGACCGCTTCATCGAAGCCATGATCACCATCCGCAAGGAAATCGACCAGGTGGCCGCCGGCGACTTCACCGTTGAGAAGTCCCCGCTGCGCAACGCACCCCACACGGCCGCCGCCGTCGTCTCCTCTGACTGGGACCGGACGTACCCGCGCGAGCAGGCCGCCTTCCCGGTGGCATCGCTCCGGCAGGACAAGTACTTCCCGCCCGTGGGCCGCATCGACGGCGCGGCAGGGGACCGCAACCTGGTCTGCTCCTGCCCTCCTCTTTCCGAGTTTGAGAACTAAGGATTCTGTGATGACTGAGAACTACACCGCGCTGTACGAGCAGCACAAGATTGCCGGCGCCTCCTTCACCGACTTCGGCGGCTGGCAGATGCCCCTGAAATACAACTCCGAACTGGCCGAACACCACGCCGTCCGTAACGCCGCCGGCCTGTTCGACCTCTCCCACATGGGCGAAGTGTGGGTTACCGGTCCCGACGCTGCCGCTTTCCTGGACTACGCCCTGGCCGGCAAGCTGTCCGCGGTTGCCGTGGGCAAGGCCAAGTACTCGCTGATCTGCCAGGAAGACGGCGGCATCATCGACGATCTCATCTCCTACCGGCGGAGTGAAGAAAAGTACCTGGTGGTCCCCAACGCCGGCAACGCTGCGGTGGTTGCCGCAGCGCTGGCCGAGCGGGCTGCCGGCTTCGACGTCACCGTAAACGACGTTTCCGCCGAGACCTCCCTGATCGCGGTGCAGGGACCGAACGCGGAGGCCATCCTGCTGACGCTCGTTCCTGCCGATCAGCACTCCCTGGTGACGGAGCTGAAGTATTACGCGGCGGTTGAAGTGGAGATCAACGGACAGCAGCTGCTGCTGGCCCGGACCGGGTACACCGGCGAGGACGGCTTCGAGATCTACATCCCCAACGAGGACGCCGCCGGCCTGTGGGACGCGCTGCTGGAAGTTGGCGCCGGCCACGGGCTCATCCCCGCCGGCCTGGCATGCCGCGACTCCCTCCGGCTCGAGGCCGGCATGCCCCTCTACGGCAATGAGCTCTCCCGCGAGGGGAACCCTTACGCCGCAGGCCTGGGCCCCGTGGTTTCGCTGGCCAAGGAATCGGACTTCGTAGGCAAGGCCGTGCTCGCCGAACTCAAAGCACTCGGCGCAGGCTCCACGTCCGGCCGCAAGCTCGTGGGCCTCAAGGGCCTGGGCCGCCGCGCCGGCCGCAGCCACTACCCGGTCCTCAAGGACGGCAACGTCGTGGGCGAAGTGACCTCCGGCCAGCCGAGCCCCACCCTTGGTTACCCGATCGCCATGGCCTACGTCGACGTCGAACATTCTGAACCCGGCACCGCCCTGGACATCGACCTCCGCGGCAAGCCAGAGCCCTTCGAGGTAGTAGAACTCCCCTTCTACAAGCGCCAGAAGTAACGTCCGCCCCGGCGGGGCTGACATCCGCCGGCCCTCGACGCTCTCTCACTTAATGCTGGTTTTGGGCCGACGCTCTCTCACTTGATGCGGGATCTGGGCCAACGCTCCCTCACTTTCTCAAACACGAACCTAAGGAAAAACACATGGCAAAAGTTGTTGCTGAACTGAAGTACTCCGCCGAGCACGAATGGGTTGCCGCGGACGGATCCGGACCCGCCAACATTGGCATTTCCGCTGTTGCTGCCGAAGCCCTTGGCGACATCGTGTATGTGGACCTGCCCGAGGTTGGCTCCACGGTCACCGCGGGCGAGACCTGCGGCGAGGTTGAATCCACCAAGTCCGTCTCCGACCTTTACGCCCCGGTCACCGGCGAGGTTGTGGAGATCAACGACGAAGTGGTCTCCGACCCCGCCCTGATCAACAACGATCCCTACGGCGCAGGCTGGCTGTTCAAAGTTGCCGTCACCGAAGAAGGCCCGCTGATGTCCGCTGAGGAGTACGCGGCAGCCAACGGCGGCGAACTGTGAACCCGGCCGCAAACACAGCAGTGACTGACTTCGAGCAGGTCATCTCCCCGTCCCTGGACGCGGACCTGTCCGCTCTGGACCCGGAGATCGCCGCGAAGATCGACGACGAACTCACCCGCCAGCGCGACGGTCTGGAAATGATCGCCTCGGAGAACCACACCGCCGTCGCCGTGATGCAGGCGCAGGGCTCGGTGCTGACGAACAAGTACGCGGAGGGCTACCCGGGCAAGCGCTACTACGGCGGCTGCGAGCACGTGGACGTCATCGAACAGCTTGCCATCGACCGGATCAAGGCGCTGTTCGGCGCGGGGTTCGCCAACGTGCAGCCGCACTCCGGCGCCCAGGCCAACGCATCGGTGATGCACGCGCTGATCAAGCCGGGCGACACCATCATGGGCCTGAACCTGGCCCACGGCGGCCACCTCACCCACGGCATGAAGATCAACTTTTCCGGCAAGCTCTACAACGTGGTCCCGTACGGCGTCCGCGAGGACACCCACACCGTGGACATGGCCGAGGTGGAGCGCCTGGCCCAGGAAACCAAGCCTGCGCTGATCGTGGCCGGCTGGTCCGCCTACGCCCGGCAGCTGGACTTCGCCGAGTTCCGCCGGATCGCCAATTCCGTGGGCGCGTACCTGATGGTGGATATGGCCCACTTCGCCGGGCTCGTGGCCGCCGGGCTGCACCCGTCGCCGGTCCCGCACGCGCATGTCACCACGTCCACCACGCACAAGACCCTCGCCGGTCCGCGCGGCGGCATTATCCTGACGAACGACGCCGACATCGCCAAGAAGATCAACTCGGCTGTGTTCCCCGGACAGCAGGGCGGCCCGCTTGAGCACGTGATCGCGGGCAAGGCCGTGGCCTTCAAGATCGCCGCGTCCGCCGAGTTCAAGGAACGCCAGGAACGCGTCCTGGCCGGCGCCCGGATCCTGGCTGAGCGCCTCACCCGCGAGGACGTCACGTCCGAGGGCATCAGCGTGGTTTCCGGCGGCACGGACGTGCACCTGGTCCTGGTGGACCTGCGCAACTGTGAGCTCGACGGGCAGCAGGCCGAGGACCGGCTCGCGGAAATCGACATCACCGTCAACCGCAACGCCGTCCCGTTCGACCCGCGCCCGCCAATGGTCACGTCCGGCCTCCGCATCGGCACGCCTGCGCTGGCCACCCGCGGCTTCGGCGAGGACGCCTTCCGCGAGGTTGCGGACATCATCGCCGAGGCATTGATGGCCGACGCCGGCACGGACCTTTCCGGGCTGCGTCACCGTGTCGAAGTACTCGCCAAAGCCCACCCGCTCTACCCGGGGCTCTAACCACCCCCGGGGCCGACGGACCGGACATTTTCACGCGTGCTGCTCCTTCGTCGCTTTGACGCACGCTTTCGAAAAGTCCGGCTCCGCCGGCCCCTCGTGCGCATGTCGCCTTGGTGACGCTCTACCCGCCCGCTACACGTCAAGTAAGGAATCCCACGATGGCCGTTGGTGTCTTTGATCTTTTTTCGATTGGGATCGGTCCTTCGAGTTCCCATACTGTGGGGCCGATGCGGGCTGCTGCTGTGTTTGCGGAGGAGCTGAAGAGCTCCGGCGATCTCGACAAGGTGGCGTCGTTGCGGGTGGATTTGTATGGGTCGTTGGCGGCGACGGGTCATGGGCATGGGACGATGACGGCGATTTTGT